>DATLZL010000106.1:0-9649 GCA_035574035.1 Binatia bacterium
GGCAGCCCGCGCGGCACACTACGAGGATGCGCCCGCCGCGCTCGTCGACGCCGAGGGACGGGCGGCGGTCCGGGTGCACCGGGCAGTGCGTCACCCGCGCCGCGGGTCGCGCGCACGGGCACCGCGCAGCGCCGCAGGCGAGCGCGGCGCGAATTCCGGCAGCCCCCGCCGCGGGCATCGTCATCGAGGGGGCGCTCATGCGGGTCGCGGCCCCGGGCGGGTGGCTGGCTTGTAGTTCTGCACGAGCAGCGTCTCGACGTCATCGGCCTTGACCAGCACGCGACGGCCGAGCTTGACGAACGGCACGCGGCCCTGGCGCAGCCACGTCCGCACTGTCCAACTGGAGACGCCCAGGCGTGCGGCGACCGCATCTACGGTCAGCGTCTGAGGGATCCGCTCGTCGATCATGGTTTGTCCTCCCCTACCCGTTGTGGGCCTTCCCCATCGGACCACAATTCGGCAATGTCAAGCAAGAACATATTTCCCAATTTGTTATTGCCTGTGGTACTCTCCTGCCACCATGGATCAGCGCTACTGGGAAGCATCGCGGCGCGTCCGGGAGACGTTCGCGCGCCACGCGTTGGCCGACCTCCTCCGCTGGGCGCACGACCTGGCCGATGAAATCCTGGCAGCCCCCGACGACGAACTCGAAGATTTCCTCTTCTCCCTCCGAGAGCGCGTGGGCGCCATCGAGCCCGCCTGGGCGCCGGCCATGGACGCGCTCCGCGAGGCGCCCGGCGCGAGCCTGCGTCGCGAGCTGGCCGAAGCGTTCGTGAAGATCCGCGCGCTCGCGCACGGGGTCGCCACCCGGCAGGCCTCGCCCCCGACGCCGGTGACGGTGGAGCTCTCCATCTCGCACCCGGCAGAGGACCGCGATGGCCGCCCGCGCTGGATCGTCCGGGGCCGCCTTGCCGACGCGCTCGTCTGGACAACGCTCAAGCTTTTCGCTGAAGTCCCCCGGTCCCTGATCCGCCCGTGTGGCATGACGACCTGCCCCCGGGTCTACGTGGGGGCCAAGAACCAGCGCTACTGCCCGAGTCACCAACGCGAGGCCCGCCGGCAGGCACAGCGGCGCGCCGAGCGCGCCTTCCGCGCCCGCCAGCGCGCGACGAAGAGGGGGAAGAAATGGACGGCCGCCGCGACGGTCTCTTCAAACGCAACGGCTGGTGGTGGATCGACTACCGCGACGCCGAGGGGCGGCGGCGCCGACAGAAGGCGGCGCCCAGCTACGAAGTCGCGAAGTTGATCTACCGCGAGAAGGTGAACGCCATCGCGAAGGGCGAGATCCTCGGTGTCCGCGAAGAAGGCATGCTTCTCCGCGAGTTCGCCGACCGGGTCTGGTGGCCGAAGGTGGGCCCGCGCCTGGCGCCCGCCTGGGCCGCGCGCGTCCGCGGCATGCTCGACGGCGTCCTCTTGCCGCAGTTCGGGGCCGTGAAGCTATCGGCGCTGCGGAGGGAAGCCGTCGAGGCCTGGGCGGCCGCGCGGTTGGGCGAGGTCGGTCCGGCCACCTTCAACAAGGAGCTCTGGGTCCTGAAGAATCTCGGCAAGCGCGCCGTCGAGTGGGGCTACCTCCGCGCGAATCCGGTCCAGTACATCAAGCGCGCGAGGGAGCCGCGGGGCCGGGTCCGCTACCTCGAACCCGACGAGCGGGCCCGCCTCCTGGACGGCGTCGAGGTCCAAGTGACCGCCTCCGACGGCCGGACGTGGACAGTGCACCAGAAGCCGAACGCGCACCTCCGGCTCTACATCTTGGCGGCCCTCCACACCGGCGCCCGGCGCGCCGAGCTCGCCCGGCTCACCTGGGGGGACGTGGACATGAAGCTGCGCACGGTCACCTTCCGCAACACCAAGAACGGCGACACCCGCACGGTACCGATGACCGCGACGCTCTGGACCGCGCTGGCGGCGCTGCCACGGCCGCTCGACCCCGCGGCCCCGGTGCTCCCGCCGGTCGCCCCGGCCGTCCTCACCCGGAGCTTCGCCCGCCTGGTCCGCCGCCTGGGGATCAAGAATCTGACCTTCCACGACCTGCGACACGACGCTGCCTCGACGCTGGCGATGGAGGGCGTGCCCATGCGGACGATCGCCGAGATCCTCGGGCACCGGGACCTACGGATGACGGCGCGCTACGCCCACCTGAGCCCGCAGCACCTCCGCGAGGCGATCCAGGTCCTTGAGCGGCGCCCAGCGCCTTCGCCGAGTGGCACTATTTCGGCACCGGCCAAGTAGGGGTGCTCTGTAAGTAGTGGCGGGCTCGACGGGACTTGAACCCGCGACCTCTGGATTGACAGTCCAGTGTGCTAACCAGGCTGCACCACGAGCCCGCGCAGCCCCCACACGCTATCACGCGCCCTGGGGAGGGTCAAACACACGGGACCGACCCGGCAGGAGTACCATGGTAGCCAGGCGGCCCGGCATGACTCGGCGAACTCTCGTTTGCTCGGTCCTCGCAGCGGCCCTGATCGGGCCGGCGCTGCGCCCGGCGCTCGTGCCGGCGGCCGACATCGTCGAGCCCCACATGCCGGGCTGGGAGCGGTGGCTCCGGGTCGACTGGCAGGTGATCCAGCGGAACGGCCGTCCTGTCCTCCACGGGTCCCTCCGCAACGAGTCGCCCTACACCATGACGGCGATCCAGCTGCTGGTCGAGTCCCTGGATGCTGACGGCCGCGTGGTGGCGCAGCGCGTGGCATGGGCCTCGCCCGGCTCCCTCGAGCCGTTCAGCCGGACGTGGTTCGACGTCGGGGTCCCGGCCACCGCGCCGCAGTACCGCGTGCGCGTCTACACCTTCGAACGCCTCGAGGCGCCCTCGCGCGAGTGATCGTCACCATGCGGCGGCGGATACTCGTGGTCCTGCTGGCGGCGGCGAAGCTGGGTGCGTGCGCGACGAGCGGCCCCGCCGCCGACCGCGTCCTCACGCCCTTGCAGCCGGGGTGGGAACGGCTCTTCCGTCTGGACTGGTCGGTCGAGAGCAAGAACGGGCGCCCCGTCGTCGCCGGCTACCTCTATAACGACTCGCCCTACGCCGTGGCCCGGGTCCAGCTCCTGGTCAATGCCGTCGACCCCCAGGGCTCGGTTGTCCGGCAACGCGTCGGCTGGGTCCTGGCCTCGTCCATGGCGCCGTTCAGCCGGGCCTACTTCGAGCTGGCGGCGCCGGCGCCGGCCACGCGGTACCAGGTGCAGGTCTTCTCGTACGAGCGTCTGGAAGGCGGGCCCTTCGACCGCTGGCCCTGACCCGCCCGTCCGGCCGGGCGCGGAGAAGACGCCGGCCGGGCTCAGCGAAAGAGGATCCGAACCCCGGCCGTCGTGATGACCGCGTCGAGAGCCGCCGAGCCGTGGCGGTCCCCCACCTGGATGTCATAGCCCCGGGCCAGCAGGTAGCGGGTCGACACGACGAAGCCGATGTTGGAGACGACCCGGTACTCCAGCGCCAGGCCGACCGCGCCCGCCATGCCCCACTCCTCGGCGCTCAGCTCGAGGTCGGCGCCCCGCGGCTTGCGGTCGCTGATCTCGGCGTACCCGGCGCCGACGCCGGCGAGCATCGATGGCCGCAGCCGCCCGTCCAGGAGGGGCCAGGACAAGCGGACCTGAGCCAGGGCGGAGTAGAACGCGTACTCGGCGACCGTGCCGCGCTCCGGGACCACGAGGTTGAACTCGTACCCGTCACTCGTGAGCTCGACGGCGATCCAGGGCGCGAGCTCGACGCCGACGGCGACGCCGTAGGCCTGGCTGGCGTCGCCGATCCGGGCGCGCTCCGCCCGCGCTTCGATACCGTCGCCGAACCGCGGGCGAGCGAGTGTCACCCCACCGCCGCGGAACTCCAGGTAGGGTGCCCAGGTCCACGCGCCGGCGGCGGGCGGCGCCGGCGCGCGGCCGGTCAGGTAGGCGCGCAGGGCCCCCGTGGCGACGATCGAGTCGAGCCCGGCTGCGCGCCGCTCGCCGTCGAGCTCGATGTCGTGCCCGACGAACGAGAGATGGCGGATCTCCGCCCCGACCGCCACGTTGTCGGCGATGAAGTATTCGATCCCGACGCCGGCGGACCAGGCGAGGCCCACGTCACTGGCCGCGATGGAGCGCCCGAACCCCTTGGGCTTCCGGTCGTTGAACTCGCTCAGGCTCACGCCGACGCCCGAGACCAGGTAAGGCACGAGGCGGCCGTCGAGCACCGGGTTCCGCAGGCGAAGCTGCGGGATGATGGTGAGGATCCCGAGCTCGCCCAGGCTGCCCTCGGGGCTCCGCAGCACGGGTTCGAAGTGGTCGACCGCGACCTCGACCGAGAACGTCCGGCCGACATCCACCCCCACCGCCACCCCGTACGCGTCCAGCCCGCTCGAGGCCCGGACACCGGGAACGAGGTCGGGGTCGGTGAAGACCTGCAGGCCGAGACGCAGTCCGAGGTACGGGCGGAGGTCGAGATCCAAGGCCGCCGCGGGTGCCGTGGTCAGGATCACCAGGGCCAGGCCGGCGAACAGCCGGCCGGAGAGACCGGCGGATCGGGACGTACGCGCCCGCGGCATGCCCGAGCACCGTAGCGGGGGGACGGCGTCGGCGTCAACCGAAGTCTTCACGGCGGGTATGCTGAAGGGGAGCGAGGTGACCGCATGACGGAATGCAAGCACAGCCTCAAGCACGGCTGCGCCTACTGCCACGCTCCGACGGCGCCGGCCGGGCCGACGCCCTCTCCGACCCGGCGACGCGGCCGCTCCGAGCGGCTTTCCGAGCAGATGAACGATCGGGTGGGCCGGCTCAAGAAGCGCCTGCGCGAGATCCGAGGCGGCTGAGGGGGCGGTCGTCCAGGGGGCGAATCGCCCGGCCAAGCCGTCCGGCGCGCCGGCAGGATATGATCGCCGGCGATGACGGCCACGAGCGCCGATCTGCTGCGCGCCAGCCCGCTCTTCGCCGCTCTCCCGCCCCGGGAGGTGGACGCGCTGGCGGCCGTGGCGCGCCGGGAGCACGTGCGGGCCCGCCAGACGATCTTCGCCGAGGGTGATCCGGCGCGATGGTTCTGCCTGGTCGTGTCGGGCCACGTCCGCATCTTCCGGCAGTCCCGGGCGGGCAAGGAGGTAGTCCTGGAGTTGCTCGGTCCCGGCGAGCCGTTCGGAGGCGTGGCGGTGATCGAGCGGCGGCCTTATCCCGCGTCGGCCCAGGCCACCGAGGCCACCGTGATCCTCAAGATCCCCCAGGAGGCGATCATCGCCGTCGCCGAGCGACACCCCTCGCTGATCCGCGAGATGGCGCTGCTGATCGGCCGGCGGCTGCGGGCCGCCCACGACTCGGTGAAGTCCCTCGCCGCCGACCCCGTCGAGGCGCGCCTGGCCGCCACCTTGCTCCGGCTGGCCGAGCGGGAAGGCACGCGTCGCCGGGAGGGCGTCGTCCTGCCCTTCCACCTGACCCGTCAGAGCCTGGCCGACATGAGCGGCACGACGGTGGAGACCGCAATCCGGGTCGTGAGCCGGTGGCAGCGAGAGGGGCTGGTGCGGGACGACGGCGGGCGCCTGGTCCTGGCCGACGCGGCTGCCTTGCGCGGACTGGCCGAGGGCGCCGAGACGTGAGCCCCCCATCGGCGTCCTCGGCCTGACCCTCCCCGGGTAGCCGATGCCGCCGCTCATCCGCCGGTACATCAAGACCAGCTTCGTGTTCCTGCTGGCCGGCCTGGGCCTCGGCGGGTACATCGCGGTGAGCCAGTTCGTCGTCGGCACCTATCCTCCGCGCCTGCACATCACCGCCCACGTCCACCTCCTGCTCGTCGGGTTCATGCTGATGATGGTCATGGGGGTCGCCACCTGGATGTTCCCCCGTCCCGGGCGCGAGGAGACCCGTTACCGGCCGGCGCTGGCCGAGGCCGTCTACTGGGTGACGACGCTCTCGACGGCGCTCCGGGCGGTGGCGGAGGTGGCCGCGCCCCTGGCAGAGCATGCGCTCTTCCGCTGGCTGATCGCCGCCGGCGGCCTGGGCCAGATCGCCGGGGCGGTCCTGTTCGTGGTCAACATGTGGTGGCGGGTCCGCATGCCGGCTGCCGCCGCCCCGCCTCGCTGAGCCGACGGGCCTCGCCCCCGGCGTGCCGTCGCGTGCGGTCGCAGGGAGCGCGGATTCCATCGCCGGAGGACAGCCGGGGCGCCCGGCGGCCCGGGCGCCCCGGCCTGAGCGGTCAGTGCCCGCCGGCGCGGGCGGCGATCTCCGGCGTGAGCGCCCGGAAGATGTCGGGACGGTCGTCGCCGCTGACGACCAGGCTCCCCAGCGCGCCCTTGTCCAGCGCCCGCGAGAGGCTGTGGTCCACCAGCAGGAACCGCCCGGGCACCTCGACCCGGAACTCCACGATCGCCGCCCCGCCGGCCGGGATGAGGGTGGTCTGCACGTTGCGCCGCCACTCGCCGCCGATGGCCGCCTCCGGGTACACGCGGTCGAACACCTCACCGATCACGTGGAACGAGGAGACCAGGTTCGGTCCGCCGTTGCCCACGAACAGCCGCACCGTCTCACCCGTCCGCGCCGTCAGGGCGCCCTCGCCCAGCAGCGCGCCCATGCGACCGTTGAACACCACGTACTCCGGCCGCTCGTCGCGCGCCTTGTCGGCGTCGAAGGGCTGCAGCCCCGGCGCCATCGTCCGCCCCTTCGTGTAGAACTCCCCCTGCATGACGTAGTACTCGCGGTCCACCTTCGGCAGCCCCGCCGCCGGCTCGACCAGGATCAGCCCGTACATCCCGTTGGCGACGTGCACCGGCACATGGGGGGTGGCGCAGTGGTAGACGTAGAGGCCCGGATTGAGAGCCTTCCACTCGAAGGCGCCGCGCTCGCCCGGCATGATCTGGGTCACGGCCGCCCCGCCTCCGGGGCCGGTCACCGCGTGCAGGTCGATCGAGTGCGGGTTGTGGCTGCTCGCGCGGTTGACGAGCCGGATCTCGACGGTGTCCCCCTCCCTCACGCGCAGGAACGGCCCCGGCACCGTGCCGCCGAACGTCCAGAACACGTACTCGACCCCGCTGGCCAGCGTGCCCTTCTCCTCGGTCGTCTCGAGCTCGACCACCACGCGGGCCGGGCGGGCGCGACCGACCGGCGGTGGGACGTTCGGCGGCGCGACCAGCACCGCCTTCACCTCGCCGGCCGGCTCTTGCCGAAGACCGCGCTGCGCGGCCACTCCGGCTCCAACCAACGCAACGACCACGGCGACCACTGCCATGGCCAGGACCGTCCGCTTCATGGCTGTTCCCTCCTTCCGCCTGCAGGGTCGCCCGAGCGGCACTCGGTCCGTTATGACGGGGCTCATAGAGGCTCTGCGGCCCGCACCGGGCGCTGCCGAGGGGCCGAACCCCGGCCCTCAGCGCGGCGGGGCCGGAGGGCGCGGCGACGTCGCCGGCGGGGTGCCCAGATCCCGGACCGCCACCTGACCCTGGCGGGCGAAGTCAATCGCCGCGCCGAGGATCCGCGCGGCTTCGGGCCAGGTCCCGCTCCGCCCGGCCCGCCCGGGCGGCGCGCTCGATGTCGCCGATCAGGGCGATGACCGCGTCCATGGCCCGGTGGCGCAGCTCGAACGTCCGCTCCTGGATGGCGTGCACGCGGGCGCGCAGCTCGTCCTCCGGCCACCGGTGGCAGGTCTGGCAGGCGGCGTTGACGTTGAGCAGCGGGCTCCGCACGTGGTGGTCGCTGATCTTGAGCGCGCCCACCCGCCGGTACGGCATGTGGCAGTCGGCGCAGGCCACGCCCGAGCGGGCGTGGATGCCCTGGCTCCACAGCTCGAACTCGGGGTGCTGGGCCTTGAGCACCGGTGCCCCGGAACGCTCGTGCACCCAGTCCCGGAACCCTTCGGCGTCGTAGTAGGCCAGGATCTGCTCGACGCCGAGCCCGCGGGCCCAGGGGTACACGAGCCGCTTCTCGGGGCCGCGGAAGTAATACTCCACGTGACACTGGCCGCAGACGTAGGCCCGCATCTCCTGGCGGGTGGCCATCGTGTTGACGTCGTAGTCCTTGACGCCCTGGGCGGCCTTGAGCGCCCGGATCCCCTCGATGAAGCCTGGCCGGGTGATGCGCAACTGCATGGTGTCCGGCGCGTGGCAGTCGATGCAGGCGACCGGGTGGTTCACGAGCTTGCGGGCCTCGGCGAACGGCAACCGGTTCATCCGCTCGAAACCCCGGATCAGGTCGCCGTTGCCCAGTTCCAGGTACGGGACGTAGACCGACGCGTGGCAGTGCAGGCAGGTGCCCGGCTGCCGGGCGGCCACCTGCCGCTCGGTGTAGGTCTGGTCCTCCAGCATGTAGGCGTGCCCGCGCTCCTCGCGGAAGTCCCGCGCGAAAGCGTAGCCGGCCCACAGGATCCGCAGCCGCGGGTCCTCCTCGAGCCGGGACTGCGCGACGACGCTGCGCGGGTCGGCCTGCGTCGGCGTCCGCGGCACGGCCTCGCTGCCGCCGAAGCGCGTGCGGACTTGATCCACCGTGCGCCGGTACCCGTCCCACTGCAGCGGGAAGTTCTTTCCCCACACCGCCGGGTCGGTGGTGCGGTCGGTCAGCTCCACGACGCGGTAGAAGGGGTTCCGGGCCTCCGTGCGCCGCTCCAGGATGTTGACGAGCAGCGCCGTGCCGCCGGCCGCCGCCAGCGCGGCGAGCACGGCCAGCCCGACAATCCGCAGCGACAGTTTGCCCATCGTGTCCCCCTCTCAGTGCAGGTGGCCCACCGAACGGTGGCACCGGATACAGTCCAGGCGGCCGGCCGCCCCGGCGCCGGGGTCCACGGCCTGCACGATGTCGGCGTGGCAGGCGCGGCAGGTGGCCTCGGTGACCGCCCGGTTGGGGGCGGTGATGCGGATCGGCTCGGGAAAGCGGCCCGTGGTGAACGCCACCGAGTGCCGGACGCCGTTGACCGCCTTCGTCGCCCACTTGCCGACGAGCGTGTGCGGCGTGTGGCAGTCGTTGCAGACCGCGACCGCGCGGTGGCTGGAGGCCAGCCAGCCGCTGTACTGCTCCTGCATGACGTGGCAGTTGGCGCAGGCGGTCGGGTCGTCGGTCAGGTAGGAGGCGCCCCGCGCGTAGACGAACGTGTAGGCGCCCACCCCGACCGCGACGCCGACCAGGACAGCCGTCAGCGCGACCGCGACCCGCACGGGCTCGTCATGTCACACGCCTCGAATACCTCTCGCGCGTCGGAGCACCCGGTTCGCGGCGCTGCGCTACGGCGCCGGCCCGCCGGCCGCGGCGGCCAGCAGGGTCTCGATCTGCCGCGGCAGCCCGAAGACCCGCAGGCGGTCCCCGGGCCGCAGCACGGTCTGCGCCGACGGGTTCAGGACGGTCGAGCCGTCCGCGCGCTGGACGCTCAGGACGGTGACCCCGAATCGCTCCCGCACCCGGGCCGCCGCCAGGGACTGCCCCGCCAGCGGTCCGTCGGGCACCACCACCTCCACCACGCCGGGCAGCGCCGCCGGCGCCGGCCCGGCTGTCGGTACCGCCTCCCGCGCGTCCCGCAGCCGTTCGAGATACGCCAGGGCCTGGGTCTTGGCGAACCCGAGGCGTTCCAGCGCGTGCCGGATCAGCGTGGCGGCGGCCTCGGCCTCGGGCTGGATGACCTCCGTGGCGCCGGCCCGGCGCACCTGCTCGGCCTCGCGGCCACCGTGGGCGCGGGCCAGGATGGAGACGAGGGAGGCGGCGAGCGTCGCCTGGTAGACCT
>DATLZL010000107.1:0-4145 GCA_035574035.1 Binatia bacterium
GGTCGGGCGTGAGCCACCGCCCCTCGCGGTAGACGCGCGCCACCGCCGCCTCCAGGCGCTCGGCCTCGGCCGTCAGGCCCATGTGCTCGAGCATCATGGCCGCCGAGAGGATCGTGGCGGTCGGGTTCGCGATGCCGCGGCCGGCGATGTCCGGCGCCGAGCCGTGCACCGACTCGAAGTAGGCCCACCCCCGGCCGTAGCAGCCGCTCGGCGCCAGCCCGAGGCCGCCGGCCGCCTCGGCGGCCAGGTCGGAGAGGATGTCGCCGTAGAGGTTCATGCACAGCACGACGTCCATCGCCTGCGGGAAGCGCACCAGGCGCCGGGCGGCGTCGTCGACGTGGAAGTGCTCCCAGGTGAGGTCGGGGTGCTGGCGGACGACCGACTCCGCCACGTGCATGAAGAGCCCGTCCGACCTCGTGAGCACGTTGGACTTGGTGACGGCGGTGATCTTGCCCGGCCGCCCGCGCGCCCGGCGGCGGCGGGCCAGGTCGCAGGCGAAGCGGGCGATCCGCTCGGTGCCGGCCCGGGTCACCGCCTTCACCGCGAAGGCGCCCGGACCGTAGTCGGCCACCCGGCGGCCGATCCGGTCCCGCAGGTCGGGCAGCGCCCGGGCCAGGTCGGCCAGGTCCCCCTCCCGCGCCGGGTAGAGGTCCTCCATGTTCTCGCGCAGCACGACCAGGTCGATGCCGCGCGGGTCGGCCAGCGGCGAGCGCGCGCCCTCGTAGTACTTGACGGGGCGGACGTTGGCAAAGGCGTCGCTCTCCCAGCGCAGCCAGGTGATGACGGCGACCGAGGCCGGCCCGCCGGCGGCCCCGAACAGCACGCCGTCGGCCTCCCGGCACAGGCGCCGCGTCTCCTCGGGCATCGCCGAGCCGTGGGTCGCCACCGCCGCCTCGCCGTGGGGCGGGGTCACGATCTTGAGCGGCCAGCCGGTCTCGCGCAGGAGGTCGCAGGTGGCCTCGACCACCTCGACGCCGATGCCCTCGCCGCCGAGGGCGACGACGGTCTTCACGGCGGCGTCAGTCCTCGATCCGGTAGACGCGGCGGACGTTCTCCCAGACGATGCGCCGGGCGACCGCCTCCGGCACGTCGCGGAACTGCTCCTCCAGCACCTTCTGCGAGAAGGGCCAGGTGCCGTCCCGGTGCGGGTAGTCCGAGCCCCACATCACGTTGTCGGGGGCGATCCGGGCCATGGCCTGCACGCCGTGGAAGTCCTTCTGGAACGTCGCGTAGATCTGGCGCCTGAAGTAAGCGCTGGGCAGCTGGGGCAGCCCCAGGTCGTCGGCCAGGCGCTCCTCGTAGGTGTCGTCCAGGCGCTCCAGCACGTAGGGGATCCAGCCGATCCCGCTCTCGCCCAGCACCAGGCGCAGCCGCGGGTGGCGCTCGCACACGCCGCAGAGGATGACCGAGACCAGGATCTCGTCCATCTGCATCGGGGCCACCACCGTCCACGAGCCGATGACGTCGGGCCGCCGGATGCCCTTGACCTCGTAGCCGACGGTGGCGCCGCCGCCCTCGAAGACGTGGAAGGAGACGACGAGGCCAGTCTCCTCGGCCGCCGTCCAGAGCGGCTCCCACATCTCGTGCCACACGGGCATGGCCGACCCCCAGGGCACGAACACCGCGCCCTTGAGCCCGAGGCTCGCGCAGTGCCGCAGTTCGGCGGCGGCCAGGGCGGCGTCGTGGTTGGGCAGGCAGCCCAGCGGGTAGAAGCGTCCGGGAATCGAGCGGGCGAACTCCGCCGCCCACTCGTTGTAGGCGCGGTAGACCGCGGTCAGCGTCTCGAGGTCGGAGATGCCCTGGTTGGTGAAGAGGCCGCGCGAGATGCCGAGGATGCCGTAGATGATCTCCGCCTCGACGCCGTCGCGCTCCTGGTCCTGGCGGCGCTGCTCGGGGTTGGACGGGCGGGTCTCCTTGCCGGAGGCGAAGCCGGCCTCGGCCAGGATGCGACCGCGCCGGCCGCCGGCCACCCCCGGCCCGTAGAAGGCGTAGGGGCCGAGCACGGACTGGCCGGAGACCCACACCTTGCGGCCGTCGCGCTCCACCACGCGGGGGATCCGGTCGCCGAAGGCCGGGTCCATGCGGGCGGTGAAGGTGTCGGGGGGCAGGTAGATCAGGTCCATGTGACTGTCGGCCGACATCGCGCGGAGCGCCATGACACCCTCCTCGGGGACTCCGGCCCGGAGCGTTGCGGCGAGCGTACCACGCCCCGCCGGCGGCGGGGCTCCCCAACCCCGGCCGGCTCCGGGTACACTGTCGCATCCCCGTTCGGGAGGGTCGAAGGATGCCCAAGCCGACCAAGGTTTACCGGACCGAGCTCACCCCCGTGGACTTTCTCAGGCGCAGCGCCTCCGTGGTGCCCGACAAGACGGCGGTCGTCCACGGGCCGCGCCGCTACACCTACCGGCAGTTCGAGGAGCGCGTCAACCGCCTGGCCTCGGCGCTGCGGGCGGCCGGTCTCGGCAAGCACGACCGGGTGGCCTTCCTCTGCCCTAACATCCCGGCGATGCTGGAGGCCCACTTCGGCGTGCCGGCCGCCGGCGGGGTGCTGGTGGCGATCAACATCCGCCTGAGCACCGACGAGATCGGCTACATCCTGGACCACTCCGGAGCCCGGTTCCTGTTCGTGGACGCCGAGCTGGAGGGGCTGGTGAAGCCGCTCGACCTCGGGCGCCTCCGGGTCGTCCGCGTCGACGACACCGGCAGTCCCGGCGACCCCTACGAGGACTTCCTGGCCACCGGCCGCCCAGACCCGCTCGAATCCTGGCTGGAGGACGAGGAGGAGATGCTGGCCATCAACTACACCTCCGGCACCACCGGCCGGCCCAAGGGCGTGATGTACTCCCACCGCGGGGCCTACCTCAACGCCATCGGCGAGGTCATCGAGACCTCGATGACCTTCCAGACCAGGTACCTCTGGACGCTGCCGATGTTCCACTGCAACGGCTGGTGCTTCACCTGGGGCGTCACCGCCGTGGCCGGCACCCACTACTGCCTGCGCAAGGTCGACCCCGAGGTCATCTGGACGCTGCTCGACACCGAGGGCATCACCCACTACAACGGCGCCCCCACCGTCCAGATCAGCGTGGTGAACCACCCGCGCGCGCACCGGCTGAGCCGTCCGGTCACCGTGACCGTGGCCGGCGCTCCGCCCTCGCCGACCCTGCTGGCCCGGCTCAAGGAGCTCAACTTCCGTCCGGTGCACGTCTACGGGCTCACCGAGACGTACGGCCCGCACACGGTGTGCGAGTGGCACGAGGAGTGGGACGGCCTGCCGGCCGAGGAGCAGGCCCGGCTGGCCGCCCGGCAGGGACAGGGCTACGTCGGGTTCGACCTGGTCCGGGTCGTGGACAACGACATGAACGACGTCCCCCGCGACGGCCAGACGCTGGGCGAGGTGGTCATGCGGGGCAACAACGTGATGCTCGGCTACTTCCGGCAGCCGGAGGCCACCGCCGAGGCGTTCCGCGGCGGCTGGTTCCACTCCGGGGACCTCGCCGTCTGGCACCCCGACGGTTACATCGAGCTGCGCGACCGCAAGAAGGACATCATCATCTCGGGCGGCGAGAACATCTCCACCATCGAGGTCGAGCAGTGCGTGGCGCGCCACCCGGCGGTGCTGGAGTGCGCGGTGGTCGCCATCCCGGACGAGAAGTGGGGCGAGCGGCCGAAGGCCTTCGTGACGCTCAAGCCCGGCATGAGCGCCACCGAGCAGGAGATCATCGACTTCTGCCGGCAGCGCATGGCCCACTTCAAGGCCCCGGCGGCAGTGGAGTTCGGCGAGCTGCCGAAGACCTCGACCGGCAAGGTGCAGAAGTTCGTGCTGCGCGAGAAGGAGTGGAAGGGGCGCGAGAAGCGCATCAACTAGGGCGAGGATTTTCTTTCTTGACAGGCAGCGCCGGCTGCTACAGTGGCCCTAGATGGGCGCAGTTCACGGGTTCGCTCGGGGCCCGGCGTCGTGATGGAGTACGTGGCGGAAACGCCCGCCCTCGGCCGCGCCTATTGCCCCGGGTGCGAGCCGGATGCCGATCCCACCCGCGATATCCTCGACGTCCGCTGGTGTGACGCTCACCTGCCGCAGCGCGAGGGCACCGACGACTCCGCGGTGACCTCCGACGCCTTCTTGTCCGGCAGCGCCGAGGCGG
>DATLZL010000108.1:0-2698 GCA_035574035.1 Binatia bacterium
CGCCCAGGTCAAGCAGAAGGAGGCGGCGCTCCGCCAGGCCGAGGTCGACCTCGAGCACACGACGATCCGCGCTCCGGTGGACGGCGTGGTCGTCTCGCGCCAGGTGGACGTGGGCCAGACGGTGGCCGCGAGCCTGCAGGCGCCGACGCTCTTCACGATCGCCCAGGACCTCACCCGGATGCAGGTCGACACCAGCGTCGACGAGGCCGACATCGGCCGCGTCCGGCTGGACGGGCCGGCCGTCTTCACCGTGGACGCCTTCCCGGGCGAGACGTTCCGCGGCCGCGTGGTCCAGATCCGCAAGGCGGCCCAGGTGGTCCAGAACGTGGTGACGTACACGGTGGTGGTGGCGGTGGACAATCCCCAGCAGCGACTGCTGCCGGGCATGACGGCCAACGTCAAGCTGGTCGTCGCCGACAAGGCCGAGGTCCTCAAGGTCCCCAATGCCGCGCTTCGGTTCCGGCCGGCCGGCGCGGACCCAGCCGAGCCGAACCGGGTTCCCGGCTCGCGCGGGCGTCCCGGCCCCGAGCGGCGCGGCCCGCGCGACGGGGCCAGCGCCGATCGCCGGTCGACCCCCGAGGAGCAGACGGCCGGGCGCGTCTGGGTCCTGGGGCCCGACGGCCGTCCCCGGGCGGTGCCCGTCACGCTGGGGATCACCGACGGCTCGGCCACCGAAGTCGTCGCCGGCGAGCTGCGCGAAGGGCAGGAAGTGATCGTCGGGACGATGAGCGCCCCCGCTCCCACCCGTCCGGGCGGCGGGCCGAGGCTCCGGCTCTGAGCGTCCCGGTCATCGCCACCGACGGTCTCGCCAAGGAGTACCGGCTCGGCCCGCACACGGTCCACGCTCTCCGCGGGGTGACGGTGACGATCGACGCCGGCGAGTTCGTCGCCGTCATGGGTCCCTCGGGGTCCGGCAAGTCGACGTTCATGAACCTCCTCGGCTGCCTCGACACGCCGACCGCCGGCCGCTACCGGCTCGACGGCGTGGACGTCGGCCGGCTCGACCGCGATGCCCTGGCCCGCATCCGCAACGCCAAGGTCGGCTTCGTCTTCCAGCAGTTCAACCTGCTGCCCCGCACCACCGCGCTGGAGAACGTCGAGCTGCCCCTGCTCTACGCCGGCCTGCCGGCTCGCGCCCGGCGCGAGCGGGCCCGGGCGCGCCTGCAGGCGGTGGGGCTGGCCGACCGCACCCACCACCACCCGAGCCAGCTTTCCGGCGGCCAGCAGCAGCGCGTGGCCATCGCCCGCGCGCTCGTGAACGATCCGGCCGTGCTCCTGGCCGATGAGCCGACCGGCAACCTGGACACCCGGACCAGCGTGGAGATCCTGGCCCTGCTGCAGCGCCTCAACCGCCGGGGGCTCACCATCGTGCTGGTCACGCACGAGCCGGACGTCGCCGCCTTCGCCCGCCGGATGATCCTCTTCCGCGACGGCCGCGTGCTCCGCGACGAGGCGATCGCCGAGCCGCGCGACGCCGAGCGGCTGCTGGCGAGCGTGTCCGAGGAGGTGCCCGCATGATCGTCCTGCAGTCGGCCCGCATCGCGCTGCGGGCGCTCCGGGTGAACACGCTCCGCAGCGCGCTGACCATGCTGGGGATCATCATCGGGGTGGGCGCCGTGATCGCCATGGTCAGCGTGGGGGCCGGCGCCCAGGCCCGCGTGGCCGAGCAGATCCAGAGCCTGGGCTCCAACCTCATCATCGTCATGTCCGGCAGCGTGACGTCGTCGGGCATCCGCCTGGGCCACGGCAGCCAGCTCACGATCACCGAGGACGACGCGGCGGCCATCGCCCGCGAGGTGCCGGCGGTTCAGGTGGCGGCGCCGTCCATGCGGGGCACGGCCCAGGTCGTCTACGGCAACCTCAACTGGGCCACCGTCATCCACGGCGTGACCGCCGACTACTTCGAGGCGCGTGACTGGCCCGTCGTGGCCGGACGGCCCCTGGAGCCGCACGACCTGGAGGGGGCGGCCAAGGTGGCGGTGCTGGGCCAGACCACCGTGCAGAACCTCTTCGGTGACGGGGACCCGCTGGGGCACATCATCCGGATCAAGAAGGTCCCCTTCACCGTCGTCGGCGTGCTGGACCGCAAGGGTCAGTCGTCGTGGGGCCAGGATCAGGACGACACGATCCTGATCCCGCTGTCGACGGCCAAGAAGAAGGTCCTGGGCATGAGCCAGGCCAATCCGCGTTCGGTCGGGGCCATCTCGGTGAAGGTCCGCGCCGGCGAGGACATGGCCCAGGCCGAGGCCGACATCCGCGCGCTGCTGCGCCAGCGGCACCGCCTGCAGCCTTACCAGGACGATGACTTCTGGCTCCGCAACCTGTCCGAGGTGCTACAGACCCAGGAGGAGTCCTCGCGCGTGATGACCTATCTGCTGGCCGCCATCGCCTCGGTCTCGCTCCTGGTCGGCGGCATCGGGATCATGAACATCATGCTGGTGTCGGTCACGGAGCGCACCCGCGAGATCGGGCTCCGCATGGCGGTGGGCGCCCGCGGCCGGGACATCCTGCTGCAGTTCCTGGTCGAGGCCATCACGCTGTCGCTGGTGGGCGGCGTCGTCGGCGTCGCGGTGGGGCTCGGTGCCTCGCGGCTCATCAGCGCCCTGGCCGAGTGGCGCACGGTGGTGTCGCCCGAGTCTATCGCGGTGGCCTTCGGGTTCGCCGCGCTGGTCGGCGTCTTCTTCGGCTTCTACCCGGC
>DATLZL010000109.1:0-4344 GCA_035574035.1 Binatia bacterium
CGGGCGCGGCCGCGCGATCCGCGCCTTGCGCCACCGGGCCCACCTGCCGGACACCGCACGCGTGAGGGCGCCGTAGGAAACCTGGGTGAGAAACAGCACGCCGACCGGCACCCCGGCCAGCAGCACGATCCAGGTACCGACGTCGCCCAGCGCAGCGCGCAGGACACCGGCCACCGCCCAGCCGACCACGCCGCCGGGGCCAGGGGCGTGACGCGTCGCTCCGGACTCCACGAGCCCGCCGACGTGGGCGAGCAGTCCGGTGGCGACCAGGATCAGCACGGTGAGCCCGACGGCCGGCGGCCAGCCCCGGCCGAGCCGGGGCCGGAGGAAGACGGCCAGCGCCAGGACGGCCAGCAGCGTCGGGAACAGGTACCCGGCGTAGCCGAATCCGCGGAACAGCACCCAGCCGAGCCAGGTGCCGACGGGCCCTACCAGGCCGTCCTGCTCGCCGGGCGCGAGAGCCGGATCGAAGGTCCCCAGCGCCACGAAGGTGAACCCGGCCGCGGCCAGCAGCACGATGGCCTCGGCTTCCCGGACCCAGCGGCGGGCGTCCCGGCGCCGGGAGGCGCGCCGGGGTCTCTCGTTCGGCCGGTCGCCGAGCGGGCGGGTGTCCGAGCCGGCGTCGGCCATCAGACCTCGAGGATCATGGGCAGCACGACGGGCTTGCGCTGAAACCGCTGGTTGATGAACGAGCGAACGGTGGAGCGCACCAGGCCCGCCGTCGCCTCCCGGTCCCACACCCGCCCCGGATCGCGCCGGTCGAGGGCCTCGACGATCGCCTGCTTGAGCTCCTCGATCAGCGGCTGGTTCTCCTGGACGTGGACGAGGCCCCGGGAGGCGATCTCCGGCCCGCTCACCAGCCGGCCCTCGCGGTCGAAGACGAGCGAGACGGCGACCAGCCCGCTCTCGGCCAGGATCTGGCGATCGCGCAGCACGACGGCGCCGATGTCGCCGACGCCCTTGCCGTCCACGAGCACCCGCCCCACCGGGTAGCGGCCGATGACGCGGGCGGCCGTCTTGGTCACCTCCACCCCGACGCCGTCCTCGACCAGCAGCACCTGCTCGGCGCCGAAGCCGAGGCTCCGGGCCAGCCGGGCGTGGGCCAGCAGGTGGCGGTACTCGCCGTGGACCGGCATGAAGAACCGCGGCCGGGTGAGCGACAGCATGAGCTTGAGCTCTTCCTGGCTGGCGTGACCCGAGACGTGCACGAAGGCGTTGTCCTCGTAGAGCACCTCGGCGCCGCGGCGCAGGAGGGCGTTGACGACCCGGCCGATGGTCCGCTCGTGGCCCGGAATGACCCGCGCCGAGATGATCACCAGGTCTCCGCGCTCCACCTGCATCGCTTTGTGCTCGCCGGCGGCCATGAGGGCCAGGGCCGAGTTGGGCTCGCCCTGGCTGCCGGTGGAGAGGACCACCTGCCGCTCGGGCGGCAGCCGGGCCAGGTCCTCCAGCGACAGCAGGATGCCCTCCGGAATCCGGAGATAGCCGAGCTCGGCCGCCACCCGCACGTTGCGCTCCATGCTCATGCCGAGCAGGGCGACCGACCGTCCGTGCTCGGCCGCCAGCGTGAGCACCTGCTGGATCCGGTGGACGTGGGAGGCGAACGTGGCCAGGACGATGCGGCCCCGGGCGCCTCGGAAGCGCTCGCGCAGCGCCTCGCCGACCTCGAGCTCCGAGCGCGTGTGCCCGGGGCGGTCGACGTTGGTGGAGTCCGAGAGCAGCACCAGCACGCCCTGCTCGCCCAGCTCGGCGAACTTGCGGTAGTCGGGCGGCTCGCCGTCCAGCGGGCTCGGGTCCAGCTTGAAGTCGCCGGTGTGGACGATGAGGCCGACCGGCGTGTCGATGGCCAGCCCGATGCCGTCGGCGATGGAGTGGGTGACGCGGATCGGCTCGACCCGGAACGGCCCGATCTCCACCCGGTCGCGCGGGCGCAGCGGCCGCAGGTCGGCGCTCTCGCCGAGGCCGTGCTCGCGCAGCTTCTCGCCGAGGAGCGCCAGGGTGAGCGGCGTGCCGTAGACCGGCACGCGGACCTGTCGCAGCAGGTAGGGCAGCGCCCCCAGGTGGTCCTCGTGCCCGTGGGTCAGCAGCACGGCCCGGAAGCCGTCCCGCTTGCCCACGGCGTAGGAGAAGTCCGGAATGACGTAGTCGATCCCCGGCATCTCGTCCGGGTCGGGGAACATGAGGCCGCAGTCCACGGCGATAAGATCGTCCCCGAACTCGACCAGCATCATGTTGAGGCCGATCTCGCCCAGGCCGCCGAGGGGGATCAACCGGACGGCCGGCTCGATGGCGGATGACTCCACGCAGGCTCCTTTCCCGGACGCGCTGTCATCGTAGCACCCGGGCGCGGGGCGCTGGAAATTCGCCCGCCCTCACGCCGCTGGGGTCAGAGGCGCCGGGCGGCCGGCCAGTGCCGAACGATCGAGGGCGTGACGCGCAGGAAGGCGCGGATCGAGGCCGCCGACAGGCGCAGCAGCGCCTCGTGCCGCGGCGTCCATGCGAAGCCGTAGCCCTCGCGGACGGCGGCCGGGAGCAAGCCGACGGCCGGCAGCCGCATGAGGGCCACGACCGGCGCCGCCACCCGCGGCACCGGCGGGTAGACGACGTCGCGCGCCAGGCCCCGGGCCAGCTCGGTGACGGCGATCTCGCCGCTGGCCAGCCGCTCCTCGAGGTGCCGCTCGAGCGCAGCGGCGGTGCGCGGCAGCGTTCCCCCCGGGATGCCCAGCAGCGGCTCGATGGCGCTCGCCTCCCGGCAGTACTCGTCCTTCTCCTCCCCGCGCAGCGGTCCCACGTACCGCTCGTAGACGGCGAGGTTCATCGCCACCAGCGTGACGTGCACCCAGGCCAGCAGCCGGGGATCGTGGGCCGAGTACGGCGTGCCGGCCGCGAAGACGCCGGCCGGCTCCGGCAGGCGTCCGTGCACGCGGTCGTGGGTGGCGTTGATCCGGGCGATGGCCGCCCGGGCCTCCCCCTCGTCGCCGAAGGCGATGCGGAGCATGGCGTCGAGCGTCTGCTGGAAGCGCCGGATCCGCGACCAGCGGCCCGACCGGAAGGTGCTGTGGTCGGCGATGGCGCGGGCGACCAGCGGGTGGGCGAGCTGGAGCAGGATGGCCGGGGCCCAGGCCAGGAGCAGCACGATCTCGCGCTGGAGCCTCCAGCCCACGGTGCCGGCGCGGGCCCCGACCAGCCCTGTTCCCCAGGTGTCCCCCTCGAGCCTCGCTTCCTTCACCCCCACGCTCCCCCCGACCGGGGCCGCCCCTGGCGGCCGCCCCGGGGTCTGCCCCAGCATACCCACCGCCGCGCTCGACCCCGGCCGCGGCCCGCCGACGGCTCATCGTCGCCGCCTCCCGTGAGCCGTCCCCGGGGCGGCGCTTCCGGGGGAGCGTCCGATATGCCGGGCCGGGCGCCGCCGGACCGGACGGGCCGGGCCGGCGGCTCGATCCTGACGCGAGGATCGCGTCCGGCCTGGCCCGGGCCGCACATCAAGGAGGAGCGACTGCGCTATGCCCTCAATCGGCGACCTGACGAGGATCAGGACCAACGTCTCGGCCCTCAACGCGCTGAACGCCCTGAAGCGGATCAACGACCAGCTCAACGTCACCAACCTCCGGCTGGCCACCGGCAAGCGGATCAACTCCGCCGCCGACGATCCGGCCGGCTTGACGCTGGCCGGCGGCCTCGACCTCCGGGCCCGGCGCATCGGCGCCGCCATCAACAACATCGGCGATGCTCAGAACCTGCTGTCCATCGCCGAGTCCGGCCTGAGCTCCATCAACGACATCCTGGCGACGATGATGGAGAAGCTCACGCTGGCCGCCAACGACACCCAGGGCGCGAACGAGCGGGCGGCGATCTTCGAGGAGCTCAACCAGCTCGGGTCGGAGATCGACGCGCTGACCCAGCAGACCCAGTACAACGGGCGGGTCCTGCTCACCGCCGGCGCCCTCACCTTCCAGGCCGGCCCCGACGGGACCGACGTGGCGGTGTTCGGTCTGAGCCAGGCCTTCACCTCGGCCGCCCTGGGCATCAACCAGCTGACCGTGGCCAGCCAGGCCCTGGCCAGCCTGTCCATGGGCTCGGTGCAGGCGGCCATCGGCTCGGTGCAGGCGGCGCTGCAGCGGCTGGGCGCGACCATGGAGCGGATGCAGATCCGCTCGAACAACCTGTCCGTGGCCCAGCTCAACGTCACGGCGGCGTCCAGCCGCATCATGGACGCCGATCTGGCCGCGGAGCAGCTGAATGCGGCGAAGCTGCAGATCCTGCAGCAGACGGCCACGGCCCAACTGGCCGCCGCCAACGCGGCCCCGGCGTCGCTGCTCACGCTGTTCCGCTAACCAAGGCCGG
>DATLZL010000110.1:0-5393 GCA_035574035.1 Binatia bacterium
GCTCGCCAGGTCCACCAGCGAGGCGAAGCCGACCTGCTGTCCGCCCGGGATCCCGACGCCCAGCAGGGCGGCCCCGACCATCAGCGCCACCCGGCCGGCGCTCGCGTAGCTGTCGCGCAGCACCACGAACAGGGCGTAGTCCGCGCCCGTGCGCTCCCGCAGCCGCTTCACTCCGGCGCCGAGGCTCCAGTCGAATTTGCCTTCTTTGGTCGGCAGCTGCAGGGCCGGCACGTACTTGTGCAGGATGATGGCGCCGCCGACCGCATCGTGCAGCTTCAGGAGCCGCTGGTCGGTGCTCTGCTCGGCCTCCTCGGCCGGTCGCTCGTACTCGAGCACGGTGGCCTGGCGGGCTTGGAGCTCCGTGCGCAGGGCCTCCCGGACGTGCAGACGAGCCCGCTCGGTCCAGTCGGCCCTGGGCTCCAGGAGCCCACCCGCCGTCAACTCGCTCAGCTCGATGTCGGCCGGCATCACGAGCACGCGCGCCGGGGCGGCCGGCTTGCCGAGCCCGGGCCGGGCGAGGACGGACGTCTGGGCGCAGCCCGCCAGCAGGACCAGGCCACCCACCAGGAGTCCCGTCAGCGCCCGTCGGTTCATCGCCCGTCGTCGGGTGGCCTATCATACGGCACCGGCACCGACCGGTGAACGGAGGACCCTGACCGTGGACAAGCGCGTGGCTCTGACGGTTCCGCTGGACGGCTATACCCTGGCCGAGCACGCCGACCTCGTGCGCGAGGCCGAGCGGCTCGGCTACCGCGACGTCTGGTCGTGGGAGGCCGACGGGCTCGACGCCTTCAGCCCGCTGGCGGTGGCGGCGCTCGGCACCGGCCTGCGGCTGGGCACGGCCATCGTCAACGTCTTCACCCGGGGCCCGGCCACGCTGGCCCAGTGCGCGGCCGGGCTGGCCGAGATGGCGCCCGGACGCTTCATCCTGGGCATCGGCTCCGGCTCGAACGTCATCGTCGAGGCCTGGAACGGCGGCGTGTTCCGCCGGCCGGCCACCCGCGTGCGCGAGATGGCCCAGTTCCTGCGGCGCGCGCTGGCCGGCGAGCGGGTCGTCTTCAAGGGCGAGACGTTCCAGGTGGACGGCTTCCGCCTGACGCGGCCTCCGGCCCGGCCGGTGCCGATCTACGTGGCGGCGCTCCGCCCCGGCATGCTGCGCGTGGCCGGCGAGGTGGGGGACGGGGTGATCCTGAACTGGCTCTCGCCGGAGGACGTGCCCCGCTGCGTATCCATCGTCCGCGAGGCGGCGAAGCAGGCCGGGCGCGACCCGGCTGCGATCGAGATCACCGCGCGCCTGTTCGTCTACGTCGAGCGCACGCCGGCGCTCGGCCCCATGTGGCAGGCCTGGAGCGAGGGCGACCGCAAGGCCGCCGTCGCCGCCATCCCCGAGCGCGTGCTGGACGAGCTGGTGCTGCGGGGCAGCGCCGAGGCGATCCGGGCCCGCGTGCGCCGCTACCTGGAGGCGGGCATCGACACCGCGTTCCTGTCGATCCAGACCGGCGCCGCCGACCTCGCCCAGCGGCGCGAGATCGTCCGCCGCGCGCTGCCGGCGCTGGCGCCCGGCGGGTGAGCCCCTAACCCGGCCCCGGCTCCCGGGAGCCGCCCGTGCGGCCCCACACCTGGAAGACGACGTAGGAGGTCGAGGTCGTCGCCGGGTCGGCGAGGTGACGCCGGCAGGCGGCGACGGTTTTGTCCAGGTCCTCGGCGGTGAAGAAGCCGGCGTCCAGGATCGCCTGCCGCACCGACTGCGCGGTGGCGGGCAGGAAGTCGGCCATCGGGTGGTCGCTGGTGAACGCGCCCAGGCAGGCCCGGAGCCGCACGTCCCGCAGCCCGGCTCGGTAGAGCATCTGGAACATGCGGCGGCCCACGTGGGTGTCGCCGCCCACCCGCGCGAAGGTTTCGGTCACCGCCGCCTTGAGCCGGTCCCAGGCCGCCAGCGGCGGGTAGCAGGCCAGCGTCGTGGTGTCGGCCTCCTGCACGGCCAGGACGCCGCCCGGGCGCGTGAGCCGGAGCGCCTCGGCCAGCAGCGCGTCGTGGCGCCCTACCGTCGTGAAGACGAACCGCAGGTGGACCAGGTCGAACGCCCCGCTCGGCAGCCCGGTGGCGTAGGCGTCGGCCTCGATCAGCTCGACACCCGCCAGCCCTTCGGCCCGGGCCCACTGCGCGGCGGCGGCCAGCTTGTCGGGGTCGTTGTCCACGCCGACCACGCGCCCGGTGGGGCCGGCGCGCCGGCTCATCAGGTCGAGGATCCCTCCCACCCCGCAGCCGAGGTCCAGGCACTGCCAGCCCGGTTGCAGGCCGATGGCGTCCAGAAGGGCCTCGGCGTCGGCGGCCAGGGTGGCCGCCTGCATGCGCAGCCGGGCCATCTCCCCGGCGGTGCGCTCGAGCGGATACGAGCCGGCCGCGGGGCTCGGCACCCTCAGGCGCTGGGCTCGGAGCCGACGATGCTCACGAAGGACACGCACTCGCCGGGCGCGCCGCCCAGGTTGTGGGTGAGCGCCAGCCGGCGGCCGCGGCTGACCGAGGCGATCTGCCGGGGGCCGGCCTCGCCGCGCAGCTGGAGCCACGCCTCGAAGAGCATCCGCAGCCCGGAGGCTCCGATCGGGTGGCCGAAGGACTTGAGCCCGCCGTCGGGGTTCACGGCCAGCTCGCCGTCCAGGTCGAAGACGCCCGCCAGGACATCCTTCCAGGCCGTGCCGCGGGCCGAGAAGCCGAGGTCCTCCATGAGCACGAGCTCGGTCGGCGTGAAGCAGTCGTGGACCTCGGCCATGGCCAGCTCCTGGCGCGGCTCCTTCACCCCCGCCTGGGCGTAGGCGTCGGCGGCGGAGGCGACGACCTCGGGGAACGTCGTGTAGTCGTAGTCCGGGTCGAGCGGCCCGGCCGCGGGGCCGGCGATGAAGGACAGCGCCTTCACCCACAGCGGCCGGTCGTTGTAGCGGCGGGCGTCCTCGGCCCGCACGATGATCGCCGCCGCCGCCCCGTCACTGACGCCCGAGCAGTCGAAGATCCCGAGCGGTCCGGCCACCAGCGGCGAGCAGGCGATGGTCTCCTTGGGGACCTCCTTGCGGAACTGGGCGCGCGGGTTCAGGGCGCCGTTGCGGTGGTTCTTCCACGCGATGCGGGTCATGACCTCCTTGAGCTGCTCGTCGCTCAGCCCGTACTTCTTGGCGTAGGCCGGCGCCAGCAGGCTGAACATCGCCGGGGCGGTGAGCGGGGCCTGGGTGCCGTCGCCGGCCCGGCCGATGTTGGGCAGGCCGGAGTAGCCGGAGTCCTTCAGCTTCTCCACGCCGATGGCCATGGCCACGTCATAGGCCCCGGAGGCGACGGCGTAGCAGGCGTTGCGGAACGCCTCCGAGCCGGTGGCGCAGAAGTTCTCCACCCGGGTGACCGGCTTGTAGTTGATCTTGAGCGGCCGCGACAGCGTGAGCCCGCTGGCCCCGGTGAAGAGCGTGCCGAGCCAGAACGCGTCCACCTGGTCGAGCTCGACGCCGGCGGAGGCCAGCGCCTCCCGGGCGGCGTCCACCAGCAGGTCGTCCGGCCCCTTGTCCCAGTGCTCCCCGAACGGGGTGCAGCCCATGCCGACGATCGCCACCCGGTCGCGGATCCCGTTGCTCGCCATGACGGCCCTCCGGTTCGCTCGTCCTCGGATCGGTGGTAGGGTGCCGGAACCCGCGGGCACCGGCCAACCCACGACCGGCACGCCGGGCTCCCGCCCGCCATCGAAAAGGATACGGCAACCGGACCTCCGGTGCCGGTTCAGAACGGGACGCGGAAGCCGAACAGCCCGTAGACGTTGAGCAGGCGCGGGGCGAGCCGGTGGTCGCTGAAGCGGAACCAGGGATAGGCGGCGCTCCCGTGCACCTCGGCGAAGAGCCGGAGATGCGCCAGGAGGCGGGCCTCCACGCCGAGACCGGCCGACACGCCGGGCGCCACGCTGCGCGCGTCTTCCTCCTCCTTGCGCCCCGCCGGCTCGATGTCGAGGGTGCTCACGCCGAGCATCGGCCCCAGCGAAGCGTAGACCGCCCACCGATCGTCGAGCGGCCAGCGCGCCAGCGCCTCCACGGCGATGCCGAGAAGCGCGAGGTCGCTCGGCCCCGAGTCCCCGATCTTGGCGTCCGTCTCGTAGTACCAGGTCCGGAGGGTGAGCCCCCAGCGGGGACCGAGCCACACACCGACCCGTAGACCGCCCGTGGCGGCCGTGTCGGCGAAGTCGGCCTGCGGCACGTCGGACTCGAAGAGCCGGACGATGCCCCCGTACACGTCCACGAACCCACGTTCCGGCTCGGCGCCGGCCGCCGCGCTCGCCGAAACCAGCAGCGCGACGAGCAGCACAGGGAGGCGCACGATGAACGCGTACGCAAAGACGGTGCCACGCCCGCCTCAGCCGGTCACTTCACCTCGATCCGCCCGACTCGTCGGATGACCTCGGCCAGCGTGCGGGCGTCGCGCTCCCACCAGGCCGTGAACTCGTCGTGGTCCTGGTAGGCGATGGGCGTCTTGGCCTTGTCCATCGCCGCCTGGAACTCGGGGTCCTGCACCGCCCTGCGGGTCGCTTCGCGGAGCATCGCCAGCACGTGGGCCGGGATACCGCGGGGTGCGAAGAGCCCGGTCCAGATGTAGTACTCGATGTCATAGCCCAGCTCGCGCATCGTCGGGACGTCGGGGAACGCGACCAGGCGTCGGGCGCCCCAGGTGGCCAGCGCGCGCATCTTCCCGGCCTCGATGTGCGGCGCCGCCAGCGCGGGCGGGGAGGCCCAGAGATGGGCGTGGCCGCCCAGGACGGCGGTCGTGGCCGGTCCGCCGCCCGTCGTCGGCAGGTGCCGCATCTTGATCCCGGCCGCCTGCAGGAACATCTCGAGCGGGAGGTGCGAGGCGCCGTAGGGGCCCGAGGAGGCGAACGTGATCTCGCCCGGACGCCGGCGCGCATCCTCGACCAGCTCGGCCAGCGTCTTCCACGGGCCGTTGACGACCAGGATCGGCGGGTCGGCGTTCAGCCGGGCGATGCCGACGAACTGCTCGCGCGTGTACGTCGGCGGGCGTCCGAACAGCCGGTCCACTTCGGGCGCCGACGAGATGCTGACCAGAGCCACCAGCAGCGTGTAGCCGTCGGGCTTGGCCACGGCGGCGTACTGCGCCCCGACCGCCCCGGCGGCGCCCGGCTTGTTGAGCACGACCACCGGCTGCCTGAAGATCCGCTCGAAGGCGGCGGCCAGGGGCCGGGCGGTGAGGTCCGCGATGCCGCCGGGTGGGAACGGGTTGACGATCGTGATCGGCCGGGTCGGGTACGGCTCCTGCGCGGCGGCCGGACCGGCCACGAGCAGAGCCAGCATGGAGACGAGCGCCAAGACGGGCATAGCGCCTCCTCGTCGCCGGGAGCGTGGCCGGCGAGCCAG
>DATLZL010000111.1:0-4026 GCA_035574035.1 Binatia bacterium
CGGCCCGACCTGGCCGCGAGGCTGCTCGCGGAGGCGTGATGGGGCTCGAGACGATCCTCGGCCGGCCCCTGCGCGTCATCAACGTCGGCCTCGAGCTCTTCGCGGCCGAGCTCGACGCGGCGGGCGTGCCGGTCGTGCACGTGGACTGGCGGCCGCCGGCCGGCGGAGACCCGCGGCTGCTGTCGCTGCTCGAGCGCCTGCAGGACGACGAGGGATGAGCATCCGGGCGGCGAACGACGAAGCGCTCCGGCGGCTTCTCGCGGCCGAGCCGGTCCTGGTCGACTGCGTGCCGGCGGCCGAGGCGCTCGGGCTCGAAGCCTACACCGTGCTCCACGCCGGGCCGCCCATCCGGTGGGAGGCGATGTGCCCGCCGCTCCAGGGCGCGGTCGTGGGCGCGCTCCGCTACGAGGGCTGGGCGGCCGACGAGGAAGCGGCCGTCGCCCTGGCCGCCGGCGGGCGCGTGCGCTTCGAGCCCTGCCACCACCGCGGCGCCGTGGGGCCGATGACCGGCATCATCACGCACTCGATGCCGGTCTTCGTCGTCGAAAACCGGGCCTTCGGCAACCGCGCCGGCGCGACGATCAACGAGGGGCTCGGCCGCGTGCTGCGCTTCGGCGCCAACGACGAGAGCGTCCTGGCGCGCCTGGCCTGGCTCCGCGACGAGGCCGGCCCGCTCCTGGGCCGGGCGCTGCGCCGCGCGAGCGGCCTCGACCTCCGGCCCCTCATGGCCCAGGCGCTCTGGATGGGCGACGAGATGCACCAGCGCAACGTGGCCGCCTCGGCGCTCCTGCTGCGGGCGCTCCTGCCCTGGCTCGCGCGGGAGGCGGCCGGCCCGCCGCTCGTCCGGCTGGCCGAGTTCGTCGCCGGCAACGATCAGTTCTTCCTGAACCTGGCGATGGCGGCGGCCAAGGCGGCGACCGACCCGCTGCTCGAGGTGGACGGGTCGACGGTCGTGGCCACGATGGCGCGCAACGGGACCGAGTTCGGCATCCGGGTGGCAGGTTGCGGCGAGCGGTGGTTCACGGCGCCGGTCAACACGCCGGACGGCCTCTTCTTCCCGGGCTTCGGCCCGGCCGACGCCAACCCGGACATGGGCGACTCGGCGATCGTCGAGACGGTCGGGCTGGGCGGCATGGCCATGGCCGCCGCGCCGGCGGTGGCGCGCTTCGTGGGCGCCGGCGGGCTCGGCGAGGCCCTCCGGGTCACCGAAGAGATGCGGGAGATCGTGCTCGGCGAGCACCCGCACTTCCGGATCCCGACCCAGGACGGCCGCGGCGTTCCGGCCGGCATCGACGTGCGCCGGGTGGTGGCGACCGGGATCACGCCGCTCATCAACACCGGCATCGCCGGCCGCAAGGCGGGCCTGGGGCAGGTGGGGGCGGGGACCGTGCGGGCGCCGCTCGGCTGCTTCACCGCGGCGCTGGAGGCTCTGGCCGCGGCCCGGGTCTGAGCGGCGCGGTCAGCGCCCCTCGCGCCACCGCGCCCGCACCGTGCGCTGCTGCTCGACCGTCACCCGGCCGTGTCTGAGGACGAGCGCGCGGTCGGGCAGCGCGGCCGCGACGTCCTCCACACGCTCGCAGTTCCAGACGACGAGGTCGGCCCGGCACCCGGGCGCCAGCCCGTAGTCGCGCAGGCGCAGGATCCGCGCCGGGTGGACGGTGAGCGCGTCGAACAGGTCGCGCAAAGCGGCCGGAGTGCCCATGTGGGCGGCCACCGCCCCGAGGAAGGCCATGTGGGTGAGGTCGGCCGTGCCCACGGTGGTGAAGGGGTTGCGCACGTTGTTGGTCGCCAGGGCCACCGGCACGCCGGCGGCGAGGAGCTCGCGCACCGGCGCCAGGCCGCGCGGGGGATTGCTCTTCGCCCGGCGTCCCATCAGGTAGAGGTCGGTGGCGGGCAGCACGATGACGCCGATCCCGGCCCGGGCCAGCCGGGCCACCACCGCCTCGCGCTCGGCCGGCGGCAGCGCGGCCAGCTCGCTCATGTGGCCCACGGCCACGCGGCCCTGCCAGCCGGCCTCGAGTGTCGCCTCGACGACGGCGCGGATGTGCTGGTGGCGGGGCTCGTCGTCGAAATCCAGATGGAAGTCGACGTCCACGTCGAAGGCCCGGGCCAGCGCGAACACGATGCGGATGTGCTCGAACGGGTCGGCGTCGTTGTAGGGGCAGCCGCCGACGAGGTCGGCGCCCATCTCGAGCGCCCGGCGCAGGAGCGTTTCGGTGCCCGGCGCCTGCACGATCCCCTCCTGGGCGAAGGCGCAGACCTGCAGGTCGATCGCCGGCGCGTACTCCGCGCGCAGCGGCAGGATCGCCTCCATCCCCATGAGGCCGACGACCGGGTCCACCTCGACGTGGCTCCGCATGGCGGTCGTGCCGGCGGCCAGGGCGGCGTCGAGGACCCGGCGGGCGCGGGCCTGGATGTCCTCGCGGGTGAAGCGCCGCTTGGCCTCGCCGGTGAGCCGGATGGCGTCGGCCACCGTCTCGGCGCCCTCGGCGATCCGGTCGTGGAGCAGGGCCTTGTCGAGATGGATGTGGGCCTCGACGAGCCCGGGCGTCACCAGCCGGCCGCCGGCGTCCAGCCGCTCGGCCGGCACCCGGGCGGCGTCGCCGATCGCCGCGATGCGGCCGTCCTCGATCACGATGTCGGCCGGTGCCTCGCGGCCGGGCAGGCGGCAGCGGGTCAGGACGAGCATGCGCCCAGGTACGCGCGGGCCACGTCGGCGTCGCGCCGCAGCTCGCCGGCCGCGCCCTCCAGCACGACCCGGCCGCGCTCCAGCACGTAGCCGCGGTCGGCGACGGCCAGCGCGGTCTCCGCCATCTGGTCCACCACCAGGAGCGTCAGCCCGTCCTCGCGCAGGCGCTCCAGGGCGGCGAACACCTCCCGGACCAGGCGCGGGGCCAGCCCCAGCGAGGGCTCGTCGAGCAGCAGCACCCGCGGCCGGGCCATGAGGCCGCGGGCGATGGCCAGCATCTGCTGCTCGCCGCCCGAGAGCGTGCCGGCCGGCTGGTGGCGCCGCTCGGCCAGCACGGGGAACCGCGCGAACGCGCGCTCGATGTCCTCGGCGGCCTCGCGCCGCGGGCGGGCGTAGGCGCCCAGGCGCAGGTTGTCGAGCACGCTCTGGTCGGGGAAGACCAGCCGTCCCTCGGGGACGAGCACGACGCCGTGCCGGGCCACCCAGTGGGCGGGCCGTCCGGTGATGTCGCGGCCGCCGAGCGTGACGGTCCCCCGGCGGGGGCGCAGCAGTCCGACCACCGCGCGCAGCGTCGAGGTCTTACCGGCGCCGTTGGCCCCGATGACGACCACGATCTCCGCGCGCCGCACCGCGAGCGACACGCCGTGGAGGACCTCCATGCGGTCGTAGGCCGCGACCAAGTTCCGGACTTCCAGGACGACATCGGCCGGCGGCGTGGGCGCCGGCTCCGGACGGGGAGACGGTGAGCCGACCGGGCCGCCCGTCGCGGCCGGCACGCCGAGGTACGCCTCGACGACCGCCGGGTCGCGCTGGACCTCGGCCGGCGCGCCCTCGGCGATCTTCCGCCCGTAGTCGAGGACCGTCACCCGGTCGGAGGTCGACAAGACGAAGTCCAGGTGGTGGCCGACCAGCACCACGGCGGTGCCGGCGGCGCGGAGGCGGCCGATGAGCGCGGCCAGCGCGTCGATCTCCGAGGCGGCCAGGCCGGCGGCCGGCTCGTCCAGGAGCAGCACCGCCGGCCGCCGGGCGAGCGCCCGGGCGATCTCCACCAGCCGCTTGTGGCCGAACGAGAGGTTGCCGGCAAGCTCGTCGGGGTCGCCGGTGTAGCCGACGAAGTCGAGGAGCGCCAGGGCCTCGGCCCGCAGCGCGCGCTCCCGCCGCCGCACGCCCGGCAGCCCGGCCAGCGCCGCCGCGATCGGTCCGAGGGCGGCCCCGGCCAGCCCGACCTGGACGTTCTCGACGACGGTCATCGCCGCGAAGAGCTGGGTCGTCTGGAACGTGCGGGCGATCCCGGCCCGGGCGATCCGGTGGGGCGGCAGCCCGCCCAGCGCCCGGCC
>DATLZL010000112.1:0-2052 GCA_035574035.1 Binatia bacterium
CTGGCCCGGACCCTGCTCTGCAGCATCGGGCATGAGTCTACCGCCGGCCGGTCCAGGGCACGCGGTGGTCTTGGACTGCGACCGGGGCGCGCGGCGAGGCCGGACGCGCGGCGGTTCCGGCGGGGCGCTGGACCCCGGCGAAGCTGCTGAGCCGGAGCCACGTCGGGAAGGCCCGCACGAGCGACGGCCTCCCCTCCAGTCCGCGGGCAGCGCATGGTGGCCGGCGCCCCCGGAAGTCGAAGCGGAGGACGACGCGGCCGGACGGCAGGGCGTCCACGTCGAGACGCCGGTGGATGTCCCACATGAGCAGCCCCGCGTCGAGGTCCTCGGCGCCGATCTGCGCCGGAGCTCCTCGCCCGCGGCGGTCAGCTGATACTCGCGCCCGCGGCCCTGGCGCCGGGGCCCGCTGCGGATGATGCCGGCGTCCTCCAGCTCGGCCAGGCGCTTGGCCAGCAGCGCGCGCGACATGAGCGGCACGCCGCGGTGGAGGTCGCCGAAGCGGCGGCCGCCGCAGAGGAGCTCGCGGAGCACGAGCGGGGCCCACCGCTCGGCGACGATCTCGGCCGCCTGGGCGACGGGGCAGAACTGGCCATAGCCCCTCATCGGGCCCGAGCCAGTGCCAGGCCCGGCCACCGGAAATTCATTTTCTGGGCTTTGCCGGTCCCCGGTCGGCGGCACCCTGCCCGGCAACGAGGGCTTGCTATGACGGCTGCACCCGACGCCGACCTCTTCCGGGGCCTGCGGGGCGGCGGCAACTTCGGGGTGGTGACCTCGTTCGAGTACCGCCTGCACCCCGTCGGCCCGACGGTGCTGGCCGGCGTGATCCTCTACCCGGCCGCGAAGGCGCGGGAGGTCCTCGCCGCCTACCGGGAGTGGGCGGCGACGGCCTCGGACGAGCTGACGACCATCGTCATCCTCACCACGGCCCCGCCCGCCCCGTTCCTCCCCGCCGCGGTCCACGGGCAGCCGGTGGTGATGATCGGGGTCTGCTACGCGGGCGCCGTGGGCGACGGCCAGCGCGCGGTGGCGCCGCTGCGCCGGCTGGGCTCGCCGCTGGCCGACACGGTCGGCCCCACGCCGTACGTCGCGCACCAGGCGCTGCTCGACCCGGGCGTGCCGCACGGGCTCGGGTACTCCTGGAAGTCCGAGTACGTGGCGGCACTCACCGACCCGCTGATCGAGACGTGACCTTCCTGGGCGAGGAAGGGCAGGACCGCGTGCGGGCCGCCTACGGCGAGGCCAAGTACGAGCGGCGGGGCGCTCAAGCGCGCCTACGACCCCACGAACCTCTTCCGGCTCAACCAGAACATCCGGCCGTAGGCCGGGGGCGAGGTGGGCGGCGCCGCCTGGCCGGCGGCGCCGCGCTACAGGCCGCGGACCCGCTCGACGTTGACGACGTCCGGCACCTCGCGGATGGCGGCCATGATCCCCTGCAGTTGCTCGAGGTCGGCCACCTCGACCACGAAGTGGTTGATGCCGCGCCGGTCGTCGGTGACGGTGACCTCCGCCTTGGTGATGTTGCCGTTGCGCGAGGAGATGGCGCCGGTGATCTCGCTCAGCAGCCCCGGCCGGTCTCGACCGATGTAGACCGCGATGCGGACCGGGCGCTTGGCCGGCTCGTCGACGTCCCACTCCACGTCGATGAGCCGCTCACGGTCCAGGACGCTCTTGGCGACGGTCAGGCAGTCCCGGGTGTGCACGGTGAGGCCCCGCCCGCGGGTGATGAAGCCGACGATCTGGTCGCCGGGCAGCGGGTTGCAGCACCGGGCGAACCGCACCAGGAGGTCCTCCACGCCACGGATCCGCACGCCCTGCTCCGGCTTGGCCTTGGTCGGCGCCGCCGTCCGCGGCCGCTCGGGGGCCTCCAGCACCGCCGCCGGCGCCAGCTTGGCCAGGATCTGCTGGACGGAGGTCTTGCCGTAGCCGATGGCGGCCAGGATGTCGTCGACGCCCGGGTAGCCCAGGTCGGCCGCCGCCTTGCGCGCCTCCTCGCCGGCCAGCAGCGTTGCCGGGTTGAGCCGGTACTTGCGGGCCTCGCGCTCGAACAGCTCC
>DATLZL010000113.1:0-11539 GCA_035574035.1 Binatia bacterium
GGCGCCGGGCACCGCGCCCAGCGCCACCACCGCCGCCGGCGCGTAGGGCAGCTGGCCGGTGAAGGCCTTGCCGGCCACGCCGGCCGCCGCCGCCACCGCGGTGATCGCCAGCGACGTGCCGATCGTGACCCGGATCGGGACGCCGACCACGACCAGCAGCAGCGGCACCAGGAGGAACGCGCCGCCGGCGCCGACCAGCCCGGCCGCCAGCCCGACCCCCGCGCACACCGCCACCGTCCGCCGGCGGCTGTAGCCGGCCGGCTCCGTGACCGCCGGCCGCGCCACCATCTCCACCGGCACCAGCATCAGCGCCGCCGCCGTCGTCACCATGCCGGCGAAGACGACCAGCAGCCAGCGGTCGGGCATCCAGGCCGAGCCGACCGCGCCGGCCAGCGAGCCGGCCGCCATGGCCAGCCCGCCCACCCGGGCCAGGGCGAGGTCGACCGCCCGGTAGCGTCGGTGGGCCAGCATACCGGACACCGCGGCCACCAGCACCTGGGCCATCGTCACGCCGCTGACCGCCTTGACGCTCAGGCGGCCGACGTCGAGCAGCGGCGGCACGTAAAGCAGCAGCGGGATCATGATCAGCGCCCCGCCGACCCCGAGCAGGCCGGCCAGGAACGCGCCGGCCAGTCCCAGCCCGAACAGCGTGGCGGCGAAGGCGAGCGTCATCGACCGAGCGCGCTCAGCCGCCCGCTGGCCTCGTTCCAGGTGGCGAGGGCCGCCCAGCCGGCCATGACCGCGACGACGAGCAGGACGGCGCCGGCCCAGCCGAGCACCCCGGGCAGGAAGACGGCGACGCCCAGGTGCTGGTGCAAGCCGGTGGCAGCCAGCGCCGACCGGGTCAGTGACGCCGCCAGCGCGAAGGTGAGGACGGCGACCCAGAGCTTCACCTGGCCCTCGCCCATGCGCCAGATCGAGCCGGCGCCGCACCCGCCGGCCAGGACCATGCCGATACCGAAGAGCAGCCCGCCCAGCAGCCCGCCGACGCCGGTGGCGGGAAACACCCAGTCGCCGTGGTCCTTCAAGTCGGTGAACTTGAGCAGGGCGAAGCCCACCGTGCCGACCACGACGGCCAGCGCAGCGGCGCGGGTGTGCTCCCCGTCCCCGGTGAGGAACGGCTCGCGAAAGGCCCGCACCAGGCAGAAGCGCGAGCGCTGGAAGACCAGGCCGAAGACGGCGCCGAAGAGCAGGAAGAGGCCGCGGGCGCCGTAGCCGGCGGCCGAGTAGAGGAAGGGCACCAGCACGAGCCCGCCGAGCAGGAGCGCCCCGAGCCACGGCTGCCGGCTCGCGCCGTCCGCGCGCGGCGCCGCGAAGAGCCGTCCCCGGCCGGCCGACCAGCCCGGCCGGTGCTCCGTCTCCCACAGCAGGTACCGAAGGCCGAGCCAGGCGCCGGCCAGTAGCCCGACCATCATGGTGAGGCCGGCGAGCGAGAGCGCGCTGACGGCGCTGAAGAAGCCGCCGATGTTGCAGCCGAGCGCCAGCATGGCCCCGGTCCCCAGCAGCACGCCACCCACCGCACCCTTGACGAGCTCGCCCGGCGGCGGCACCCGGACGGCGAACTCGCGCGCCAGCAGGGCGCCGGCCAGCGCGCCGGCGATCAGGCCGAAGTTCAGCATCGAGCCGGAGTAGTGCCAAGGCGGTAGCAGGTCGGGTCGCCGGCCGAAGCCGAGCCCGGCCAGGATCCAGTCACCCCAGTGGCGCACGCCGTCGGCGGCGGTGAAGGGCCGGTCGAAGACGAACAGGAACACGTTGGTGAGCGCGACCAGGACGCCGGCCGCCCACACCGGCCAGGGCCGTCCGAAGAGCTGCTCGTACTGCGCCGCGAAGGCGGACTTCACCCCGTCCGCTGGCTACCGGAGGCTCGAGTAGTAGGCGGCCAGGTCGGCCAGGGTCTGGTCGGGGATGGCCTTCATCGTCTCCTTGGCCGCCCGAAGGGCGGCGTCGCCGGGGCTCCGGCGGTCCTGCTTGAACAGCCGCATCTGGTTCAGCAGGTAGGCGGCCGGCTGCCCGGTGATGTCGGGGACGCCTCGGGCAGGATCGCCCTTGCCCTCGGGGCCGTGGCAGGCGGCGCAGGCGGCCGACGCCGCGCGTCCCCGTCCGGCCGCGGCGCGGTCGATGCGCCCGGCCGGCGGCTTGCGGGGCTGGGCGGCGAAGTACGCCGCGTAGTCGTCCACGCCGAACTCCAGCACCTGCTTGGCGTAGGGCTCCATCTCGGGCGAGGACCGCCGGCCGGCGGCGTAGTCGGCGATCGCCTTCTTGAAGTACTCGGGCCGCATCCCGGCCAGGATCGGTACGGTGTCGCCGGGGCTCTGCCCGCCTTGGCCGTGGCAGGCCGCGCAGTTGAGCGCCTTGAGCGCGCCCGGGCTGTCGAGCGGGCCGGCCGCGGCGGGGACGGCGACCAGGAGCAGGGCGAGCGCCAGGAGCACCATGGCCGCCTCCTTCATCCCAGCATGTCCTGCCAGATGCTGGACGCCCACGCCAGCGCGTTCTGCGCCACCTCGACCGACTGGCCCGGCGTGAGCTTCTGCTCGATCTGCACCACCTTGCCGCCCTCGATCCGGTAGACGTTGACGACCGCGATGGCCTCGCGGTCGTTGACCCACGAGTAGCAGGTGTTGCCGGGGGCCAGCACCGGCGGCTGCCGGCCGTTGAGCAGGTGGACGACCGCCACCGCGGCAATCTTACCCATCGCGTTGGCGACGTTGCCGGACTTGGGCACCGGCAGGCCGATCGTCGCGTCGCCCACCACGTGGATCCCAGGGTGCTTGACCGACTCGTAGGTGACGTGGTTGACCTCGCACCAGCGCCGGTCGGCCCCGACCAGGTCGGCCTGCACCGCGATGGAGCCGGCCCGCTGGGGCGGGATCAGGTTCAGGACGTCGTATTTCACGCGGTCGCCGAACTCGGTGGTGACCTCGCGCGCCCCCGGATCCACCTTCACCACCCGGCTGGAGGCGCGGTAGTCGATCTGCGGATAGTCCTTCCAGGCCGCCCGGAACAGCGCGGGCTTGGAAATGATGTTCTGATTGGCATCCAGCACGATGAGCTTCGAGCGCGCCTTGCGCGTCTTCAGGTACCAGGCGACCTGGCACGCCCGCTCGTAGGGACCGGGCGGGCAGCGGTAGGCCGCCGGCGGCACCGTCATCACGAACACGCCGCCGTCGGGCATGGCGTGCAACTGCCGCGCGAGCGCCACGGTCTGCGGGCCCGCCTTCCAGGCGTGGAGGACGCGCTCCTGGTTCTCGGCCAGCCCCTCGACCTGCTCCCACTGGAAGTCCACGCCCGGGGAGACGATCAGCCGGTCGTACTCCAGATATCCGTCGCCCACGCGCACGCGCCGGCCGGGCGGCTCGATGGCCACCGCCGGCTCGTGAAGGATGCGGACACCCTGGCGGCGCAGACCGCGGTACCCGAAGGTGAGGCTGCCGAGGTCGCGGACGCCCGAGAGCACGAGGTTGGAGAACGGGCAGGACACGAACTCCCGGTTCGGCTCCAGCAGGACGACCTCGATCGACGGGTCGGCCAGGCGCACGTAGCGGGCGGCAGTGGCCCCGCCCCAGCCGCCCCCGATGACGACCACCCGGCGGCCGGTCTTGGGCAGGATGTCGCCCCGGCTGGCGGCCGCGCAGCCGCCGGCCACCACGCCGGCCACCAGGCCCAGGGCCGACGAGCGAAGAAACTCCCGGCGCGTGGTCCTCATGGCCCCCTCCTCGGGCGCGCCCCGGAAGGCGGCCTCCGCCGCCCGCCGGGCGCGGGCTCGGCCCGCGCCCGATCTTACTTCCGTCGGCCGGCTACTGGTACGCGGTCTCGAGCGTCGCCTGGCCCACCTGCAGCCGGGCCGCCATCTCGTTGAGAGGCTGCATCATCTGCGTGAAGTGGTGGATGGCGCGACCGAGCGCCTCGCCCACGGCTAGCTGCTCGCCCCGGACCTGATCGTGCTGGGCGCGCAGCGCGGTGAGCTCGGACTGGAGATCATGCACCTCGCGCCGCAGGGCGGCCACTTCCTGCCGCAGGCGGTCGGCGTCGGCCTCGGAGGCCGCGAGCCGGTCGCGCAGGCGCTGGTGGTCGTCGAACACGCTCGGAATGACGCGGCCCAGCAGGTACTGGCTCTCCTCGATCCACCGCTCGACCTGGTGCCGCGTTTCCATCAGGGTGCTCTCGGTCATGCTGGTCCTCTCCCGTCCGATCGTGGGTTCACCGCCTGACACCACCACCCCAACATCTTGCGTGCGTGCGCACTCTAGCACGCAGGATTTGGGACGTGTCAAGCGGATTTGCCGGCCTTCTCCTTCTCGGCCCGCGCTTCCTTGATCACCTTCTCGGCCAGGAACGCCGGCAGCTCCTCGTAGTGGGAGAACTCCATCGAGTAGGCGCCGCGGCCGCCGGTCATCGAGCGCAGCGCCGGCTCGTAGGTGAGCATCTCGGCCATCGGCACCTGGGCCCGCACCACCGTGGTCTCGCCGGCCGGCTCCATCCCCGCGATCCGGCCCCGGCGCGCGTTGAGGTCGCCGATCACGTCGCCGGCCGTCTCGGTCGGACACGTGACCTCGACGTTCATGATCGGCTCCAGCAGGATCGGGTTGGCGTCCATGAAGACCTTCTGCAGGCCCATGGAGGCTGCGATCTGGAAGGCCATGTCCGAGGAGTCGACCTCGTGGTAGGAGCCGTCGTAGAGGGTGACCTTGATGTCCACCACCGGGTAGCCGGCCAGGATGCCGCGCTTCATGCAGTCGCGGACGCCCTTCTCCACCGACGGGATGTACTGCCGCGGCACCGCGCCGCCGAAGATCTCGTCCACGAACTCGAAGCCGGCCCCCCGGGGCAGGGGCTCCACCCGCAGCCAGGTGTCGCCGTACTGGCCGCGGCCGCCCGTCTGCTTCTTGTACTTGCCCTGGCCCTCGGCCCGGCCCTTGACCGTCTCCTTGTACGGGATGCGCGGCGGCAGCAGGTTCACGTCCACGTTGTACTTGCGCTTCATGCGCTCGATGACCAGCTCGACGTGGAGGTTGCCCACGCCGGAGACGAGCAGCTGCTTGGTCTCCGGGTCGTAGTGGTAGTGGACGGTGGGGTCTTCCTCGGCGATGCGGGCCAGGGCGTTGGAGATCTTGTCCTCGTCCCCGCGGCTCTTGGGCTGGATGGCGAACGAGATCGTCGGCTCCGGGAAGACGATGCGGGGTAGCTCGAAGGGCTGGGCCTCCTCGCACAGCGTGTCGCCGGTGAGCGTCTCCTTGAGCTTGGCCACCACGCCGATCTCGCCCGGCCCCAGCGCCTCCACCGGCTTCTGGGTCTTGCCCATGAGCCAGGCCACGTGGCTCATCCGCTCCCGGGCCGAACGGGTGGGGTTGTAGAGGGTGGACTCCGACTTCAGCGTGCCGCTGAACACGCGGAAGATGGAGAGCTTGCCCACGTGGGGGTCGGAGAGCGTCTTGAAGACGAGCGCCGTCACCGGGGCCTTGGGGTCCGCCGCCCGCGTGGCGGGCTGCTTCGTCCGCAAATCCGTTCCCTCGACCTCGCCGCGGTCGGCCGGCGAGGGGAACTCGTGGATGAACAGGTCGAGCAGCGGCCCCATGCCGATCAGCCGGGTCGCCGACGCGCACAGCACCGGGACGATCTTGCCCTGCCCGATACCCAGGCGCAGCGCCTTGAGCATCTCGGCGTCCCCCAGGCCGCCCTCCTCCAGGTAGCGGTTGAGAAGCTCGTCGTCGGTCTCCGCCGCAGCCTCGACCAGCTTTTCCCGGTACTCGGCCGCCCGCGCCGCCAGCTCCTCGGGGATGTCGGCCTCGGCCGCCTTGCCGTCGGCGTAGAGGATGGCCTTCATCTTGCCGAGGTCCACGAAGCCCCGGAACCCGCTCTCCTCGCCGACCGGGATCTGCAGCGGCACGATGCGCCCCTTGAGCCGCCGCTCGAGCGACTCCAGGGTGCGGAAGAAATCGGCCCGCTCACGGTCCAGGCGGTTGACGACGATGGCCCGCGGCAGGTTGTACTCGCCGGCGAACTTCCAGACCTTCTCGGTCTGGACCTGCACGCCGGCGACGCCGTCCACGACCACCACCGCCGCCTCCACCACCCGCAGGCCGGCCCGGGCGTCGGCGATGAAGTCGCCGTACCCCGGCGTGTCGACCAGGTTCACCCGGTGGCCCTTCCAGTCGCACCAGGCGACGGCGGTGTTGATGGAGATCTGGCGCCTGACCTCGTCGGGATCGAAGTCGGTGGTGGTGGTGCCGTCGTCCACCCTGCCGAGCCGCGTCACCGCGCCGGCGGTGTAGAGCAGAGCCTCGGTGAGCGACGTCTTGCCCACCCCGCCGTGCCCCACGATGCCGACGTTGCGGATCCTGGCCGTGTCGATCATTGAGGACCTCCTGCTGGCGAGCGCACGGGGTGGCGCCATGCTACCACAGCGCTTATGATGACGCCGGTCTCCGGGCCATGAACCTGGCCACCCTCGGCGAGGACAACGTCCGCCGCTTCGGCGAGTACCCGGCGCTCGCCTTCGAGGGCCGGGTCCTGACCAACGTCGACCAGCAGCGGGCGGCGAACCGCCTGGCGCACGCGCTCCGCCGGCTGGGCGTGGTCCCCGGCGACCGGGTGGCGGTCCTGCTGCCGAACTGTCCGGAGGTGCTGCAGGCCTACGCCGCGATCTGGAAGGCCGGCGCGGTCGCGGTCCCGCTCCTGTTCCTGCTCGCCGCCGACGAGGTCCGGCGGGTGCTCCACCACAGCGGGGCACGGGTGCTCGTCACGGCGCCTGACCTGGCGTTCAAGGCCGAAGGCTGGGAGGGTCGCCGCGTGCTGGTCGGCGGCGAGGCGGCCGGGGCGCCCGCGCTCGAGGCACTGGTCGCCGCCGAGCCCGACACCTTCCCCACCGTCCCCCGCGGACCCGACGACCTGGCCGTCATCCTGTACACCGCCGGGACCACCGGGCAGCCCAAGGGCGTGGCGCTCTCGCACCGGAATCTCCTGGCCAACGCCCGCTCGGTGGCCGCCCTCTACGAGCTCGACCGCGAGCGGTGGGCGCTGGCCACGCTGCCGCTCGCCCACTCCTACGGCCTCGGACTCACGAACGCCTCGGCGATTCTCGGCACCCGGGCGGTGCTGCTGCGCTGGTTCACGCCGGAGGGCGTGCTGGCGGCCATCGAGCGCTACCGCGTGCAGCAGATGTCGGGGGTGCCGACGATGTTCGTCGCCCTCTTGCATCACCCGGAGGCCGACCGCTACGACACCTCCTCGATGCGGCTCTGGGGCTCGGGCGCGGCGCCGCTGCCGGTGGAGATCGTCGAGCCGTTCGAGAAGATCTTCGGCGGGCGGCTGCTGGAGGGCTACGGCCTCACGGAGGCGGCGCCGGTGGTGTCGGCCCACCGCCTGTCGGGCGAGCGCCGGCTGGGCTCGGTCGGCCAGCCCATTCCCGGCGTCGAGGTGCGGATCGTGGACGACGACGACCGCCCGCTGCCGGCCGGCGAGGTCGGCGAGGTGTGCGTGCGGGGCGACAACGTCATGCTCGGCTACTACCGGATGCCGGAGGAGACGGCCCGCGTGCTCCGCGGCGGGTGGCTGCACACCGGGGACATGGGCCGGCTGGACGCCGACGGCTTCCTTTATATCGTCGAGCGCAAGAAGGACCTCATCATCCGCGGCGGCTTCAACGTCTATCCGCGCGAGGTCGAGGACGTCCTCTACGCCCACCCCGCGGTGGCCGAGGCGGCCGTCGTCGGCCGGCCCGACCCGGTGATGGGCGAGGCGGTGACCGCGTTCGTGGTGCTCCGGCCGGGCGCCGAGGCGACGGCCGACGGGCTGATCGCGTTCTGCCAAGAGCGCCTGGCCCGCTTCAAGTGCCCGACCGAGATCCGGTTCGTCCCCTCCCTGCCCAAGAGCCCCGTCGGCAAGGTCCTCCGCAAGGCGCTGCGGTCCCAGGCCTGACCCTGGGCGCGTCGCGCCTTGACCGGGCCGGGGAGGGCCTTTACTATTCGCACCCACTTTTCCCAAATCGGAACGCCGGTGCGTCGCCGCCCCTACACGCTGCACACGCTCGGTCGAGGACTGGCAGCCCTGGAAGCGCTGGCCGCCGCCGACGGGGCCTTCACGCTCACCGAGCTCAGCCGGCGCCTGCGCGCCTCGCGCACCGCCGTGTTCCGGGTGCTGCGCACGCTCCAGGCCCAGGGCTGGGTCGAGCAGGACCCCGGCTCCAAGCGCTACCGTCTGGGGCTGCGGAGCTGGGAGGTCGGCTCCCGGGCCGTGCGCGGCCACGCCCTGCTCGACGTCGCTCAGCCGGCGCTCCGGTGGCTGGCCCAGGTCACTGGAGAGACGGCCATCCTGGCCGTCCTTCGCGGCACCGACGTCCTCTACCTGGACGTGGTCCACAGCCCGGCGCCGCTGCGGGTCTGCATCGAGCCGGGCGCCCGCGCCCCCGCCTACGCCACGGCCAGCGGCAAGGCCATGCTGGCTCACGACCCCGAGGCCGAGCGGGCGGCGATGCGGCGCCCGATGCCAGCCCTGACCGCCCACACGCTGACGCGTCCGGCTCAGCTGCGCCGCCGGCTGGTCGAGGTCCGCCGCACCGGCTTCTCGCTGAGCCGCGGCGAGCGCCGGCAGGACGTCGCCGCCCTGGCCGCCCCGATCTTCGATGCCGCCGGCCGGTGCGTGGGGGCGCTGAGCCTGGCCGGGCCCAGTACCCGCCTCACCGGCGACCACCTGGAGGAGATGAAGCGTCACCTGCGCAAGGCGTCCGAGGACGTCTCGCTCCGGCTCGGCCACGTGCCTCGGTCGCGAACCCGGTTCGACTCGGAAAGGAGGACACCGTCATGGCGCTGACCCGACGGGAACTGCTCGCTCTCGGCGGCCTGACCGCGCTGGGCGCCGCCGTCACGCCGCGGCCGGGCGTCGCCCAGGCGCCCCGGCGCGGCGGCACGCTCAGCCTCCGGATGTGGGACCCTCCGCACTTCGACCCTCACGGCCCCGGCGGCTTGAGCTACAAGCTGCACACGCTGATGAGCTTCACCCACAGCCGCCTCGTCCGGCACCGGGCCGGTCCCGGTGTCGCGCCCGGCACCTTCCCCCTCGAGGGCGACCTGGCCGAGTCGTGGACCCAGCCCAACGAGACGACGTACGTCTTCCGGCTGCGGCGGGGCGTGCGGTGGCACCCCAAGCCGCCCGTCAACGGTCGCGAGCTCACGGCCGAGGACGTCCGCTACACGGTCGAGCGCTTCCTGACGACCAAGGGCAACGCCAACGCCTTCATGCTCAAGATGGTCGACCGGGTGGAGGCGGTGGACCGCTACACGGTCCGGTTCACGCTCAAGGAGCCCTTCGCCTGGTTCCTCGACGTCCTGGCCAGCCCCATGACGGTGGCCGTGGTGGCCCGGGAGTGCGTGGACCAGTTCGGCGACCTCAAGAAGCCGGAATCGTTCCTCGGCACCGGCCCCTGGATGCTCGACTCGTACCGCCCCAACCAGGGGCTGACCTTCGTGCGCCACCCGCAGTACTTCGTGGCCGGCCTGCCCCACATCGACCGGATCGAGGTCACCGTCGACGAGGACAACGCCTCCCGCATCTCCTCCTTCCTGGCCGGCAAGTACGACCTGGGCTGGGAGAACCCGGGCACGATCAACCGGACCGACTGGGTGCAGATCAAGGACAAGGTGAAGCGCCGGCTTCAGACCGCCGAGTTCCCCTCCAACGTCATGAGCCACATCTCCATGCGCACCGACCAGAAGCCCTTCAGCGATGTGCGGGTCCGGCGGGCGATCTCCCTGGCCATCGACCGGCAGGGGATCATCGACGCCACCGCCGAGGGCGTGGGCGTCTTCAACCCGCCGGTACCGGCCGCGCTCAAGGACTGGTCGCTGCCGGTCGACCGCCTGGGCGAGGGCGCCCGCTGGTACCGGCACGACCCGAAGGAGGCGCGGCGGCTGCTGGCCGAGGCGGGCTACCCGAACGGCTTTCCGGCCTCGATGTGCTTCACCACCTACGGCTCCACCGTGCTGGTGGACGCCGCCCAGCTCGTCTTGAAGTACCTCAAGGACGTGGGCATCGACACCAAGCTGGACCAGCGCGAGTACGGGGCCTACATCTCGACCTGCTTCTACGGCAACTTCCCCTCGATGGCGTTCGGCCCCCAGACACCGTTCCTGGAACCCGACACGTTCCTCTACGGGCAGTACTACCCGGGAGAGCCGCGCAACCAGAGTCACGTCAACGATCCGGTGGTGGCGGATCTGCTGGTCCGCCAGCGGCGCACGTTCGAGCCCGCCCGGCGCCGAGACCTGATCTACGACATCCAGCGGCACCTGGCTCAGCAGCAGTACTACGTCCAGCTGGCCTCGGGTGTGTACGTGGCGGTCTGGGACGCCGCGCTGAAGAACTACGGGCCGAACCTCGGCTACGACTACGGCGGCCGGCTGGTGGCCGCCTGGCTGGACCGCTAAGTAGATCGAGGGGGGCCTCGGCGGCCCCCCTCGAGGCTCCCCCCGGGAGGGGGGCGGCGGCAAGGCTGCCGCTCGGGCGGCGCGCCCAACCGGCGCTGAGGTGGAGATGCTGCGACGCTACGTCGGCAAGCGGTTGCTGGTGGCGGTCCCGTCGCTGCTGATCGCCACCCTGATCGTCTTCAGCCTGCCGCGCCTGATCCCGGGCGACGTCGTCGAGCTCATGCTGGCCGAGCGCGCCTACCGGCAGGACGTCGAGGCCCTGCGCGCACACCTCGGGCTCGACCGGCCGCTGGCGGTGCAGTACGTGGACTGGCTCGGGCGCGTCGTCCGCGGCGACCTCGGCGAGTCGCTGTGGACGCGCCGCCCCGTGCTCCACGAGATCGGCCAGCGGCTGCCGCTCACGCTCACGCTGGCCCTGCTGGCCCTCGGGCTGGCCCTGCTGATCGCCATCCCCGTGGGCGTGCTGGCCGCCGCCCGCCAGGACTCGGCCGCCGACTTCCTGGCCCGCAGCGCCGCCGTGCTGGGCCTCTCGGTCCCGGGGTTCTGGCTGGCCACGCTGCTGATCGTGCTGCCCGCCATCTGGTGGGGCTGGCGCCCGGTGAGCGAGCTGGTCGACTTTCGGGCCGACCCGCTGGGCCACCTGCGGCAGATGCTGCTGCCGGCGGCGATCCTGGGCATCGCGGCCTCGGCGGCCCTCATGCGGCTCACCCGCGGCATGCTGCTCGAGGTCCTCCGCCAGGACTACGTGCGCACCGCCTGGGCCAAGGGCCTGGGCGAGACGGTCATCGTCCTCAAGCACGGGCTGCGCAACGCCGTGATCCCGGTGATCACGCTGCTCGGGACCCAGCTGCCCCAGATCATCGGCGGCACGGTGGTGATCGAGACGGTGTTCGGCCTGCCCGGCATGAGCCGCTTCCTGTTCGACGCCATCAACCAGCGCGACTACCCGGTCATCCAGGGCGTGAACCTGGTGGTCGTGACCACCGTCGTCGTCGTCAACCTGGTCGTGGACGCCCTCTACGCCGTCCTCGACCCGCGCATCCGGTACTGAGGTGAGGGCGGCCACCCTGCGCCTGGACGAGGTCGGGCGCGGCGCCGCCGCCCGGGCCGGGCTCCGGCGG
>DATLZL010000114.1:0-16127 GCA_035574035.1 Binatia bacterium
CGGTCCAGTGGTTCACCGCCATGCCCTTCGGCCTCAACCCCCAGGGCACCTACGCCTGGTACTACTTCGGTGACGGGCTCAAGCTCTGGGAGGAGACCTACGCCCCGTTCAACCTGATCCCGCGCCCGTCAGCGTCCACCGGCCCCCAGATGATGGGCTGGTTCCGCAAGAAGCTGAACTCCACCGCCGATTTCAAGGGCCTGAAGATGCGCATCCCGGGCCTGGGCGGCAAGGTCTACGCCGCCTACGGGGTGTCGGTCGTCCTCCTGCCGCCCGGGGAGATCTACACCGCGCTCGAGCGCGGCGTCATCGACGCCGCCGAGTGGGTCGGCCCCCACGACGACATGAAGATGGGTTTCCACCAGATCGCCCGTTACTACTACTATCCTGGCTGGCACGAGCCCGGCACGACCGGCGAGTTCGTGTTCAACCGGAAGGCCTACGAGTCGCTGCCGGCGGAGTTCCGCCACATCCTGGACTACACGACCCAGGCCCTGAACACCATCGAGTTCATGGAGTACTTCACCAAGAACGCTCAGGCGCTGAAGCGGCTCCAGAGCGAGTTCAAGGGCAAGGTGGAGTTCGTCCGCCTGCCCGATCCGATGCTCAAGGACCTCAAGAAGGCGGCCCAGGAGGTCGTCAAGGCCGAGTCCGAGAAGAGCCCCCAGGCCAAGAAGGTGCACGCCTCCTATACGAAGTTCCAGGAGCTGATCGGCGACTGGAGCCTGATCTCGGAGGGCTCCTACTACAGCCTGCTCGCCTGACCGGGGCCCGCGCGCGCCCCGGGGAATCTCGAGGGGGGCCGCCACGGCCCCCCTCGGCGTTCGGGTCACCCGCCGGCGCTCAGAAGAAGAGGCCCCGGAAGAAGCGGATGGTGCCGTGCACCAGCTCGGGGTACGCGATCACCGTGGCCAGCCCGATCAACTGCAGCGCCACGAACGGGATCGCCCCCCGGTAGATCTGCGGCGTCGTCACCTCGGGCGGGGCGACCCCGCGCAGGAAGAACAGCGCGAAGCCGAAGGGCGGCGTCAGGAACGAGGTCTGCAGGTTCACGCCGATCACCACGCCGAGCCACACCGGGTCGAAGCCGAAGTGCTGGACCAGGACCGGAGTCAGGATCGGCACGTGGATGAAGCAGATCTCGAAGAAGTCGATGAAGAAGCCGAGCAGGAAGATGACGAACATCACCAGGGCCAGCACCCCGTAGGGTCCGAAGGGCAGGCCCTTGAGGAAGTCCTGGATCAGGTGGTCGCCGTTGAGCCCGCGGAAGACCAGGCCGAAGCAGTTGGCGCCGATCAGGATGATAAAGCCCAGGCTGGTGATGCGGGTGGTGGTCCGCATGACGTCCTTGAGCATGGCCAGGCTGAACCGCCGCTTGAGGAGCGTCAGGATGATCCCGCCGGCGGCGCCCACCGAGGCCGCCTCGGTCGGCGAGGCGATGCCCACGAAGATCGAGCCCAGCACTCCGACGATCAGGACGAAGGCCGGGATGAGGGCGATGGTCACCCGCTTGACGGCCTGGGCCCGGAAGGCGGCGAGCTCGGCGGCCGGCACCGGCGGCGCCAGCTCCGGGCGCAGGTGCGAGACGATGACCAGATAGGTCACGTAGAGGCCCACCAGCACCAGGCCCGGCAGCACCGCCCCGACGTAGAGGTCCCCGACGGGGACCCCCATGATGTCGCCGAGGAGGATCAGGATGACGCTGGGCGGGATGATCTGGCCGAGCGTGCCGGAGGCGCAGATGGTCCCGCAGATCAGCTCCTTGTTGTAGCCGCGCCGGAGCATCGTCGGCAGGGAGATGAGGCCCATGGTGATCACGCTCGCCCCCACGATGCCGGTCGAGGCGGCCAGGATGGCGCCCACCACCACCACCGAGATGGCCAGGCCGCCCCTGAGCTTGCCGAAGAGGAGGCCCATGGTCTCCAGCAACTCCTCGGCCAGCCCGGATTTCTCGAGCGCCACGCCCATGAAGACGAAGAGCGGCACCGCCAGCAGGGTGAAGTTGGTCATCGTCCCCCAGATGCGCAGGGGCAGGATGTCCAGGAAGTCGGCCCGCAGCAGCCCCAGCAGCACGGCGATGCCGCCGAAGAAGAGCCCGGTGAAGGTCAGCGTGAAGGCCACCGGGAAGCCGAGGAACAGGAAGACGATCATCCCGACGAACATCAGGGCGCCGAGCGTCTGGTCAAGCGGGAGCACGGTCAGTGGACCTCCCGGACCCGCCGCTCGGGCTCCTCCCAGCCCCGGGCCACCCAGTACGCCTTGATGGTCTGGGAAACCCCCTGGACCAGGAGGATCACGAAGGCCACGATGATGACGCCCTTGAGCGCCCAGCGGGCCGGGATCCCGCCGGGGTCCGGCGAGCCCTCCATCACGCGCACCGCGTTCACGAAGAACGGCCAGGTGGTGGAGATGACGAGCAGGCAGGAGGGGAAGAAGAACACCAGCAGGAGGACGAAGTCGAACCACGCCTTCCGGCGCGGCGACAGCCGGGAGTAGAGGATGTCCACCCGGACGTGCTCGTCCCACAGCATCGTGTAGCCGGCCGCCAGCAGGTACACCGTCGCGAACAGGTACCACTCGAGCTCCTGGACGAAGACGTAGGTGCGGTTGAAGAGGTAGCGACCGATGACGTCGCCGAAGACCACCAGGACCATGAGCAGCATCAGCCACGACACCGCGCGGCCGAAGCGCTCCTGGGCGGCGTCGATCTTGCGGGCCAGTTCGCGGAGCATGCGCCCCCTCGGGCGGGATTGGACGGCGGCCAGAGCAATAGCACGCCGGGCAAATCGCCGTCAATTCTTGACACTCCCGCGCGGGCGCCGCTAGAGTGCAGGCCGACCGGTCGGTCGGCGACCGCCCGGCCCCGACCCCAGCCGCGAGGAGGCAGGCGTTGCACTTCACCGACCCCCGGCTCGAGCCCGTCTGGGACAAGGTCCGCTCGGGCGTGCGGCTCGAGCGCGAGGACGGGCTCCTTCTCTTCGAGACGCCCGACCTGCTCGGCGTGGGCCGCATGGCCGACTGGGTCAAGCGCCGCCGGGAGGGCGACCGCGTCTACTTCGTCATCAACCGGCACATCACGCCGACCAACATCTGCGTGCTGTCGTGCGCCTTCTGCGGCTTCGCCCGCCGGCCCGGCCAGCCCGGCGGCTGGGAGCACACGATCGAGGAGATGGTGGCCATGGTGGGGCCCGAGGTGCGCGAGGTCCACATCGTCGGCGGCCACCACCCCGACTGGCCCTTCGAGCACTACGAGCGCATCGTGGCCGCCATTCACGCCGCCCACCCCGAGGTCCAGATCAAGGCCTTCACCGCCGCCGAGATCGACTGGTTCTGGCGGCGCTGGAAGATCGAGCCCCGCGAGGCGCTCGCCCGGCTCAAGGCGGCCGGCCTGGTCTCCATGCCCGGCGGCGGGGCCGAGATCTTCTCGCCCCGGCTGGCCCGGCTGCTGCGCTACACCGGCAAGGCCGACCCCGACCGCTGGTGCGAGATCCACGGCCTGGCCCACGCCCTCGGCATCCCCACCAACGCCACCATGCTCTACGGCCACCTGGAGACGCCGGCCGAGCGGGTCGACCACCTGCTGCGCCTGCGCGCCCAGCAGGACCGGAGCGGCGGCTTCCTGACCTTCGTGCCGCTGGCCTATCAGGTCGGCGGCACGCGGCTGGTCGAGCGGCCGGCCCCGCCCACCGACAGCCTGCGCACCATCGCCGTCTCCCGGCTGCTGCTCGACAACTTCCCGCACATCGAGGCGTACTGGGTCACGCTCGGAGAGGCCACCGCCTCGGTGGCCCTGCACTTCGGCGCCGACGACGTCAACGGCACGCTGGAGGACGAGCGCATCCAGCACCTGGCGGGCGCCGAGACCCCGGCCGGGCTGGCCCGCGGGCAGCTCCTGCGGATGATCCGCGACGCCGGCCAGGTCCCGGTCGAGCGCGACGCCCTCTACCACGTCGTGCGGGTATGGAACGGGGCGGAGGCCGCCTAGAGGGCGTCCGGGCCAGGGTCCTGGCCGGCGCCCGCCTGGACCGCGAGGACGGCCGCTGGCTGCTGACCGAGGCGCCCCTGCTGGAGGTCGGGGCCCTGGCCCACCAGGCGCGGCGGCGCCGGATCCCCGAGCCGCGGGTCACGTTCGTGATCGACTCCAACCCCAACTACACGAACGTGTGCGTGACCGACTGCCAGTTCTGCGCCTTCTACCGCAAGCCCGGCGACCCCGAGGCGTGGACGCTGAGCGTCGAGGAGGTCCTGGCGCGGATCGAGGCCGCCGCCCGCCGCGGCGCCACGACGGTGCTGCTCCAGGGCGGCCATAACCCGGCCCTGCCGCTCGAGTACTACCTGACGCTGGTGCGGGAGACGCGCCGGCGGTTCCCCCAGGTCACCCCGCACTTCTTCACCGCCTCCGAGATCCAGACGATGGCCGCCGTCAGCGGGCTCACCGTCGGCGACGTGCTGGACCGGCTGTGGGAGGCCGGCCAGCGCACCATCCCCGGCGGCGGGGCCGAGATCCTGTCCCGCCGCGTCCGGCTGCGCATCGCGCCCAAGAAGGGCGGTCCCGAGGCGTGGCTGGAGGTCCACCGCGAGGCCCACCGCCGGGGCTTCAAGTCCACCGCGACCATGATGTACGGCCACGTCGAGACGCCCGAGGACGTGCTCGACCATTTGGACGCCGTGCGCGAGTTGCAGGACCTCCACCACGGGTTCACCGCGTTCGTGCCCTGGTCGTTCAAGCCCGGCCACACCCGGCTCGAGAAGTGGATCAAGCGCCCGGCCGGGCCCCAGGCCTACCTGCGCATGCTGGCGGTCGCCCGGCTCTACCTGGACAACGTCGAGCACGTGCAGGCCTCGTGGTTCTCGGAGGGCAAGGCCACCGGGCAGATCGCGCTCCACTTCGGCGCCGACGACTGGGGCGGGACGCTGTTCGAGGAGAACGTCCACCGGGCGGCCGATCACGTGAACACGATCACGGTGGAGGAGATCGTCGCGCTGATCCGCGAGGCGGGGTTCGTCCCCGCCCAGCGCACCACGCTCTACGAGATCGTCCGCGAGTGGTGACCCGGCCGCGGCCTCAGACGGGGTCCAGCGCGGGCACGGCCGGGATGAGCCCGCGCCGGTGGGCCAGGGTGTAGAGCCGCTCCAGCGCCGCCCGCCCCTCGGCCCCCAGCGTCTCGGTGAACTCGTTGACGTACATCAGCACGAAGCGCCGGCACGTCTCGCGGTCGATCCCCCGCCCGTAGCGCATCGCGTAGTCCAGCGCCTCGTCCACGTGCCGGCGCGCCCAGGCGATCGACGCCCGCAGCGCCTGCGAGATCGCCTGGTGCACCGGCTCGCCCAGGTCGCGCCGGACCACGTTGACCCCGAGCGGCAGCGGCAGGTCGGTCTCCCGGCGCCACCGCTCCCCCAGGTCCAGGACCTTCACCAGCCCCATCCGCTCGTGGGTGATCTGGCCCTCGTGGATCAGCAGGCCGAGGTCGGCCTGCCCCTCCTGGACCGCGCGCGGGATCCGGTCGAAGGCCACCTCGATCAGGGGCGGCTCGTCGGGGAGGAACAGGCGCAGCAGCAGCGAGGCGGTGGTGTGACTGCCCGGAATGGCCACCACCCGCTCGAGGATCTCCTCGGGCGGGATGGGCTCGCGAGCGACGAGGACCGGCCCGTAGCCCTTGCCCATCGACGCGCCGGGGTCGAGGAGCCGATACCGATCGGCCACCAGCGTGTAGGTGGCGGCCGAGACCGCGGTGACCTCCAGCTCGGCCCGCCGGGCCCGGCGGTTCAGCGACTCGATGTCCTCCAGCACGTGCTCGACCTGGAGGCCGGGGACGCCCACCTTGCCGGCGGTGAGCGCGTAGAACATGAAGGCATCGTCGGGGTCGGGGCTGTGACCGATCCGGATCGTCGTCATGGCCCGGCCAGGCTATCACAGCCCGCCGGTCGCTCACGCCCGGCGGGCCTCGCTCCCCGTCAGGCGGGCGGAGTCCGGAAGCCCAGCCGGAAGTCGCCGGCCCGGATCGCGCGGATGATGGCGTCCCGGTCCCGCGGCGCGTCCACTTCGATCCACGCCCGGCCGAAGTGTGCGGGCTTGTGGGCGTCGTCGGTGGCCACCTTGGCCAGCCGGATCTCGTCGACGTGGTACTGCGGCCGGTAGAGGCCGGTGTCGGTGACCTCCACCGCGTCGAGCCGCAGGCCGGCCTCGGTGATGCGCCGCGCCCGCTCGACGGTCTCGTCCACGCTCAGGCGGTAGCGGGCCGGGTGGTTGAGCACGTGCAGGGTCTCGCGCTCGCCGATGACGCGCCCCACGTGCTGGGGAAACTCGGGCCACGTCAGCTCCACGCCGCGGAACAGCAGGAGCCGCGGGCCCAGGCGGTCGAGCGCGGCCCAGTACTCGTCGCCGATCAGGTCGTCGTGGTCGGTGATGGCCAGGAAGTCGTAGCCGAGCGCCTCGTACTCGGCGATCAGCGCCTGGGGGGAGAGCAGGCCGTCCGAGAACGTGGTGTGGGCGTGGAGGTTGCCGCGCAGCCAGGCCATCAGGCCGCGTTCCGCCAGTGCCGGCTCACGTCCTCCAGCGCCGCCACCCACACGCCCGGCGTGCGCTGCACGTGGTCGATCAGCGCCCGCAGCGCCGCCAGCCGGCCGGGGCGGCCGATGAGCTGCGGATGGAACGTGAACGTCGCGATGCCCCCGGCCTCCACGATGCCGTCGAACTCGGCCATCCAGCCCTCCAGCACCGGGCCCGGCGGCTGCAGCGACCGCTGGCCGGTGAAGAGGAAGTAGGGCGCGTCGTCGAGCACCCACGAGACCGGGATCTCCACCAGGGCGCGTCCCTCCGCCGGCGGGTGCAGGTAGGGCGTGAGCCGGTCCATCATGTTCGAAGAGTAGTCGAAACCGTGCCGGGTGACGAGCGGTATCGTCCGCTCCGAGAGCTGCCACGCCGGCGCCCGGTAGCCGAGCGGCCGCCGGCCGGCCAGCCGGGTCAGGACCTCGATGCTCCGCTGCAGGACCTTTTCCTCCTGTGCGGCGTCGAGGTCGACCACACGCTCGTGGACGTCGCCGTGGCTGCCCACCTCGTGGCCGCCGGCGACGATCGCCGCCACGGCGTCCGGATAGTGCTCGGCGACCCAGGCGGGGATGAAGAACGACGCTCGCACGCCGGCCCCGCGCAGGAGGTCGAGGATCCGGGGCAGGCCCTCGAGCACGCCGAAGCGCCCCTGGGAAAGCGCCACCGTCTCGGTGACGCCGCGGGCCAGCCACAGCGTTTCGGCGTCGAGATCGAACGTGAACGCACAGGCCACCCGGGCCTGAGCAGGCCAGTGCGCTGCCGGCACGCCGCTCAGCGAACGGGACGTCGACCCGGCGGAGGCGGCCCGCCCCACTCGATGGCGAAGCCGAGGGCGAACCAGCCGTTCACCTCGCGGTGCGCGGTCGATTCAGCTCCCACCGGGGTCTGCGGGGCTGTCCAGCCGGCGATGCCGGCCCGGCCCGTGGTGCCGCCCGGCGTCTCGAACCGCTGCGACAGCGGACCGATGAAGGTCGGGTCGTAGCGGACCTTCGGAGCGTTTCGGTAATGATCGGCATCGCTCGGTCGGGTCATCTCGTAATGGTCTCCGGGTGGTACCACGATCGGTGCCCGCTCGGCGCGCGGCGGCGGCGCCTCGATCTCGACCTGCTGGGCGCCCACCGACGGCGCCGCCAGCGCGATCATCAGTGCGACTACCACCGGCCCGAACCAGATCCGAGACATGTTCACGACACCTCCCTCGCACGCCCAAAACCGAGCAACATCTGTGCCATCCGAGGTGCGACGGTGTGGCGGGCACTTAGCGGCCGAGCGCAGGAGCCTGGGTTCCCAAAGGCGGGATTTTTGACTCCGCCCGGTCGCCCGAGCACCCGGCCAGAATGCCCTACCCGGGATGCCCTACAATGACGGGCCATCGACCCACCCAGGAGGGTGACGTGGCCAGCGGAAGACTCGAAGGCAGGGCAATCCTCATCACCGGCGGCGCCAGCGGTATCGGCGCCGCGTGCGCGCGGCGTCTGCACGCCGAGGGGGCGCGCGTCCTCATCGCCGACCTCGACGGCCCCGCGGCCGAGAAGCTGGCCGCCGAGCTCGGGCAGCACGCGGTTCGCGCCGACGTGACGCGCGCCGCCGACATCGAGGCGATGCTCGACACCGCCTGGCGGCTCTGGGGCCGCCTGGACGTGCTCTTCAACAATGCCGGGATCATCCAGGGCAAGCGACTGTTCGACGTGACGCGGGAGGACTGGGACCGCGTCATGGACGTGAACCTCAAGGCGGTCTTCTTCGTGATGCAGGCGGCCGCCCGACGCATGGTGAGCCAGCCGCCGATCGCCGGCTCCGAGCTCCGCGGCAAGCTGATCCACACGGCCTCCATCGCCGCCTACCGCGGAGGTCTGCCGCTCACCGCGGTCTACGCCGCCTCCAAGGCCGGCGTGGTGAGCCTGGCCCGCACCGCCGCCCAGGCCCTGGCCCCGCACCGGATCACCTCCAACGCGATCTGCCCCGGCGTGGTGGACACGCCGCTCTGGCACCGGCTGGATGCCGAGTGGTCGGCGCTGGAGGGCTGGCCCCCCGGCGAGGCCTGGAAGCGCCGCATCGCCGGGATCCCGCTGGGGCGTCCCGAACGCCCGGAAGACGTGGCGGGGCTGGTGGCGTTCCTCGCTTCGGCCGACTCGGACTACATGACCGGTCAGGCGCTCAACATCGATGGCGGCCTGGTCATGGGCAACTGACCGGCGGCCGTCGAGGGCGGACGTCCGCGGCCGGACGGCGTCAGGCGGCGGAGGACAGGCGCGGCTCGCGGCCGCCGGACTCTGGCCGAGCCTGGCGGCGCGCGCTGGGCAGGCACCCGAGGTGCATCCAGTCCTGGCTCACCCGCTCGGAAGGCTCGCCGGGCAGGATGGGCCGGTCGCAGATGATGCACATCGGGCCTTCACCGGACATGCGCCTGTCTCCCTGTGACCACGACCCGCTGCCGCATCGGGACGCCGTGCGGGTCGCCTCCCGAGTAAGCGGAACTATAGTCCGGCCGACGTCGCGGATTCAAGCGGCAGGCGCACGACGAACTCGGCGCCCGCCCCAGGACCCGGGCTGCTCGCCTCGATCGTCCCGCCGTGGAGCCGCACCAGCTCCCGGACCAGCGTGAGCCCGATCCCCAGGCCGCCCGTGCTGCGCCCGGTATCGGGGTGGACCTGGACGAACATGTCGAAGACGTGCGGCAGGGCCTCGGCCGGGATCCCGATGCCGGTGTCGCGCACCCGCAGCTCGGCGCAGCCGCCGGCCACGGCGAGCCCGACCTCCACCGCCCCGCCCTCCGGCGTGTACTTCGAGGCGTTGTCGAGCAGGTTGCCCACGACCTGCTGCAGGCGGTCGGGATCGCCGCTGACGACCACCGGCCCATCGGGCAGGGACACGGTGAGCACCTGGCGCTTGGCCTCCAGTTGCCCCTGCTGCATCTCCACCGCCAGCCCGACCACCGCCCGCAGGTCCATCGGCTCCCGCCGGAGCGCGATGCGGCCGTGGCTGACGCGGGTGACGTCGAGCAGGTCCTCGAGCAGCCGGGCCAGGTGCAGCGTCTGGCGCTTGATCAGGCCGCGGGCGGTGACGGCCGCCTCCCCCGTGCCGACCCGGTCCAGCACCGCCACGCCGTTGAGGATGGCGGCCAGCGGGTTGCGCAGCTCGTGGGCGAGCATGGCCAGGAACTCGTCCTTGGCCCGGCTGGCGGCGGCGACCTCGGCGAAGAGGCGGGCCCGCTCCACGGCGACGCCGGCCTGGCGGCCGATCTCCTCGACCAGCCGGAGCTCGCTCTCCGTGAACCGGCGCCGGGCCGCCCACCACACGCAGAAGAAGGCGCCGATCGGCTTGGCGTCGGCGACGATGGGCACCACCAGGTTCGACTGGTGGGGAAACCGCTCGACGGAGGGCCGGTCCACCTGAGTGTCGGCGGCGACGTCGTCGCTCCAGATCGGCCGCGGCTGGGCCCACATGTCCTCCAGCGCGCCGTGGCCCCGGATCGGGATGGCGAACGTCTGGAACTCCGGCAGCCAGGCCTTCGGCACGTGGTAGCCGGCCACCGGCCGGAGAACCGTGGCCTGCGGGTCGGCCAAGTAGGCACCGACCATGTCCGCTCCCAGCACGCGGGCGAGCGCCCGCGCCATGCGCCGCATGGACTCGGTCACGTCCAGGGTTCCGCTGACCGCCTGGATCACCGACAGGAGCGCCTGGGCCTCGCCCCGTGCCTCCTGCTCGCGGCGCAGGGTGTCCTGCAGGCGGAGGTCCTGCCCGGCCCGCTCGATGGCGAAGGCGATCAGCGCGGCGATCGCTCGCGCCGCGGCGAGGTCGTCGTCGCTGAGCGTCCGCGGGCCGTCGAAGTAGAGCATGAACTTGCCGAGCAGGCGCTGCTGGGCGACGAGGGGGATGAACGCCAGGGCCCGGATGCCCTCGGCCAGCGCGATGTCCTTCAGCGGGCCGAGCTCGGCATCGACCGTGACGTCGGGGATCACGATCGGCGCCGGATCCGGCGCGTCGGCGTTCCACGGGGAGTGTCCCTCCACGGCGGCCCGATAGCCCTCGGACAAGCCCCGCCACGCGCGGAAGCGCATCGCCCCCGAGGCATCGCACAGCAGGACGCTGGCGCGGTCGGCGCCCACCGCTTCGCACAGGGCCTCGATGGCGAGGTCGTAGATCTCGGCGGGGTCACGGGCCGCGGCGATGGCCCCGGTGAGGCGGTACAGGACCCCCAAGCTGTGACTCCTGAGCACGCGCCATTCTGCCATGGCCCGCGCGGGGCGGGCGACCGGTGCCCGGCCGTGGTACGAACCTTGCCCGGCTGCTGCCGGTGATGGCGCCCCGAAGCTCGGATGCCCGTTCCGCCGGCGGGTTGCCGGCCGACGGGCCGACGGCCCGACACATCCTCCCGGCTGGACCGGGGAAAAGCTCCCCGACCGTTCGCACCACCCTCCGTCCCGCGCCATGACCGCCCATCAGCTGCTGCCCCTGCTGGCGCTGGCGCTGAACATCTGCCTGGGCGCCGTGAGCCTGGCGCGCGATCCCGGCAGCCGCCTGCACCGCGTGTTCGCCTACTTCGCCGGCGCCCAGGCCGTGTGGAACTTCGGTGTGTTCATGCTGCGCCGCTCTCCGGACCCGGACAGCGCCTACTTCTGGGAGCTGGTCATCCACGCCGGCGTCGTCGTCCTGCCGGCCTTCTACTACCACTTCGTCCTGATCCTGCTCGACAGCACGGTGGTGCGCCGGGCGGCGCTGGTCGCCGCCTACGCGGCGGCGGCGGCGTTCGTGGTCCTGAACGCCGCCGGCACGCCGGCCTTCATGCGGGGCGTGACTCTCACGCCGTGGGGGTGGGCGCCCGCCGTCGGCCCCCTTTACCACGTCTTCCTGCTCTACTTCCACGCGGTGTTCGTGGCCGGCCTCATCCACCTGGCCTGCGCCTACCGCACCACCGCCTCCGGGTTCCGCCGGAGCCGGCTCAAGCTGGTTTTGCTGGGCAGCGCCATCACCATCTCCGGCGGCGTCATCGACATCGCCCGCTTCGCGCTGGCGCCCGCCCTGCCCTGGGTCGGCCGACTCTACCCGGTCGGGATCCCGGCCAACATGGCCTGTGCCCTCCTGTTCGGCGTCGCGATCGTCCGCTACCGGATGTTCGACGTCAGCGCGCTCGTCCGGCGCACCACCGTCTCGGCCTCGGTCAGCGCGATGGCAACCGGCGCGCTCGTCCTGGCCACCTGGGCTTTTGAGGAGGCGTTCGCGCTCCGCACGGAGAGCGCGGTGTGGATCCTGGCCCCGGTGGGCCTGGCGCTCGGGCTGTTCCTGACCCCGGTCGGCCGGCCGGTCGTGGACCGGATCGAGCACCTCATGTTCAGCCGGCCCCACGGCTGCCACGACACGCTGGTCCAGCTCAGCCGGCGCTTCAACGGGCTCCTGGCTTCCGACCGCGTCGTCGACACGCTGGTGACCGGCCTGGTGCGCGGCGTGCCGGTCACCCACGCCGCCCTGCTCCTGGAGGACTCCGAGGAGGAGGCCTTCGTCCTCCGGCGGGAGGAGTCGGCCAGCGGGGAGCGGGTGGGACTCGGCCGGCTGCCGCGCACCAGCGCCGTGGCCGAGTGGCTGGCCGCCGCCGAGGGCATTCTGGTGAAGGAGGAAGTTCGCCTGAACCGGCGTCTGGCCCGGGCGCTGGAGGGCGCGGGCGAGGAGCTCGACCAGGTGAGGGCGGCCCTGCTGGTGCCGCTCAAGATCGAGGGCCGGCTCACCGGCATCTTGCTCCTGGGCGAGAAGCTCTCGGGCGACATCTACGACGCCCGCGAGCTCGAACTGCTCGCCGTGCTGGCCCAGCAGGCGGCGGTCGCCCTGCACAACGCCCGCCTCTACGAGCGCGCCGAGCGCGAGCGCCGGCGCACGGAGGCCCTCTACGTCCTCGCCCGCCGCCTGGCCAGCGTGCCCGACGCCGACGAGACCCTGCGCCTCATCGTCCACGAGGCCGCCCGGCTGCTGGAGACCGACTTCGCGGCGCTGAGGCTGGTGGAGGGCGAGGAGATCGTGCTCCGCGTCTGCACCGAGCCGGCGCTGAGCGCGCTGCACCGCGCGCGGCTCCGTGTCGGCGAAAGTCTCACCGGCCGGGTGATCGCGGCCAACCGGCCCCTGGCCGTGGCCGACGTGGCCGCCGACGACCGGTACGACAGCTCCCACCGCGAGGCGGCCCGGGCGCTGGGGGTCCGGGCCTTCCTCGGCGTGCCCGTGCGGGCGGCCGAGAGCGCGCCGCTCGGCGTGCTCTACGTCTACAGCCGGCGCCGGCGGCGGTTCGACCCCGACGACGTCTCGCTGCTGGGTGCCCTCGCCGACCAGATCGCGGTCACGCTCACCCAGAGCCGGCTCAGCGCCGAGCGCCGCCAGGCGGAGGAAGCCCTGCGGCAGAGCGAGAAGCTGGCCACGATGGGGCAGCTCCTGGCCGGCGTCGCCCACGAGCTGAACAACCCCCTCACCGTCATCCTCGGCTTCGCCGGCCTGCTGGGCCCGCGGCTGGCGGGAACGGATTTGGAGGGGCCGAGCCGTCAGATCGCGGCGGCCGCCGAGCGCTGCGCGCGGATCGTCGGCAACTTCCTGGCCCTGGCCCGGAAGCGCTCGCTCGAGCGCAAGCGGGTGGCGCTGAACGAGGTCGTCACCAGCGCCGTCGAGCTGCTGGGCTACCCGCTCAAGGTCGACGCCATCACCGTCGAGACCGACCTCGAGGGCGACCTGCCCATCCTCTGGGCCGACCCCCACCAGCTCCAGCAGGTGCTGGTGAACCTGCTGACCAACGCCCACCACGCGCTGCGGCAGTCGCCCGTGCGCCGGCTGACGATCAGCACCCGCCACGACCCCGCCGCCCGGCGCCTCGTCCTCCGCGTGGCCGATACCGGTCCCGGCATCCCGCCCGAGGTCCAGGCGCGGATCTTCGAGCCGTTCTTCACCACCAAGCCGGTCGGGGAGGGGACGGGGCTGGGTCTCTCCCTCTGCCAGAGCATCGTGGAGAGCCACGGCGGGACCATCCGCGTGGCCAGCGCGCCCGGCGCCGGGGCCGTCTTCACCGTCGAACTGCCGGTCGACGCCGCCGAGCACGCTGCGTCCTCGCCCGCAGCGGCGTCGCCCGGGCCCGTGCTTCCCGGCCGCCGGGTCCTCGTCGTCGACGACGAGCCGGGCGTGGCCGAGGCGCTGCAGAACCTGCTGCACGGCGACGGGCACCGCGCCGAGACCGCCGCCGACGGCCTGGTGGCCCTCATGATGCTCGAGCGCGGGGCCTACGACATGGTGATCAGCGACATCCGCATGCCGGGGCTCGACGGCCCGACACTCTACGGCGAGGTCGTGCGCCGGCAGCCCGGCCGCCCGCCGGCGTTCGTCTTCATGACCGGCGACCTGCTGGGGACCGAAACCCGCGACTTCCTGGAGCGCTCCGGCCTGCCCTGCCTCCGAAAGCCTTTCACGCTCGAGGATGTCCGGCGGGCGCTCGCCCTGGCCCTGGACGGCGTTCAGGCCGCCGGCTGACGGCGGCGCACGTGCTATCCTCGACCCGGTGCTCGAGCGGCTGCTGTATCCCTTCTACGAGCGCCGGCTCCTGGCCGGCATCGCCCGCGGCCCGCTGCCCCGGCACGTCGGCCTCATCCAGGACGGCCACCGTCGCTGGGCACGGGAAGCGGGGCTGGCGGACCTGGCCGAGGGCTACCGCCGGGGCGCCGAGACGACCGAGCGCGTGCTCGAGTGGTGCGCGGAGCTCCGCATCCCGCTGGTCACGCTGTGGTGGCTGTCGACCGAGAACCTCTTCCGCGAGCCGCACGAGCTCGAGGCCCTGATCGCCGTCATCGAGGCGCGGATGACCGACTGGATGCGCGACCGGGTGCCCGAGCGCCTCGGCATGCGGATCTGCCCCATCGGCCGGCTCGAATCGCTGCCGCTCTCCCTGGTCCAGGCGCTCCAGACCGTCGAGGCGGCCACCCGGCACCTGGACCGGATGCGCGTCAACGTCGGCGTGGGCTACGGCGGACGCGAGGAGATCCTGGACGCCTTCCGCGGTTACCTGCGGGACGCCTTCATGCGGGGGGAGGCGCCCGAGGAAATCCTGGCCGGACTGGGGCGCTCGGACGCGGTGGAGAAGTATCTCTACACCCCGGACTGCCCCGACCCCGACCTGATCATCCGCACTTCCGGCGAGGTGCGGCTGTCGGGCTTCCTGCTGTGGCAGAGCGCCTACAGCGAGTTCTACTTCTGCGACGCGTACTGGCCGGCCTTCCGCAAGATCGACTTCCTGCGGGCCATCCGCAGCTACCAGCAGCGCCAGCGCCGCTTCGGCCGGTAGAGGCGGGGGTCACCGGCTCCGGGCGCTGGCACCCCGGGCACATCGAGGTATGGCCCGCTCCATCTGGAGGGGCGCGCCGGTCAGCCTCCGGCGCGGTCAGGGCCTCGGCCGCGCCCACCAGGAGCCGCGCTCCTCCATGAGCGCCCGCCACGCCTTCATGCCGCGCTGGATGCCCTCCAGGAACCGCCGGTCGGCCTTGCGCTCGAGCCGCGGCGCCAGGGCGCGCAGGGTGCGCCGGTTGTCGCCCACCAGCCCGACCTCCACCGGATACCGGAGCCCCACCCGCATCGGGTCCAACTCGATCTGCACGGCCCGGGCCTGGCCGGGTCGCGGCAGGAACTCGCTGTAGGGGAAGGAGCCGCCGACGATCAGGAGCGTATCGCAGCCTCCATCGCCTCCTGGGACGGTCGGGTGCCGAGCAGGCCGATCGGTCCCGTCGTGTAGGGGCTGTCATCGGGCACCGCCGCCTTGCCGAGCAGTGCCTTGGCGATCGGGGCCGCCAGCCGCTCGGCCACCTCCTCCAGCTCGGCGCCGGCGCCCAGCGCCCCGGCGCCGGCCAGGACCGCCACCCGCCGGCCCGCGTTCAGGATGTCGGCGGCGCGCTGCAGATCGGCCTCCGCCGGCAACCGCGCGCTGTGCGCCTCCACGTCCGACTTGTGGCCGGGAATGTTGCGTCACCACGCCCAGCAGGCGCCCCTGCTCGTCGGTGACCGTGAGCCGTCCCACCTGCTCGCCGGCCATCACCCGCAGCGCCTCCTCGTCGCTCCAGTCGGGCCGGGCGGTGGTCGGCTCGTCGGTCGTGGCGCACTCGGCCACGGTCACGCTGGCGGGATCGACACCGCGCGCCATCCCGCGCACGACGAGGCCCCGATCGGTGATGCTGCCGCGCGGCACACCCTGCTCGACGACGGGCAGCATCCCGATGTTCTCCTCGCACATCCGCTGCGCCGCCTCGGCCAGCGTCGCCCCGGGCGCGATGGTCACGACGTCCTTCACCATCGCTCCCAGGCCGGGCTGACGGGATGGATCTGCTCCGGGACGCCCTTCCCAGGCGCTCGAGGACCGCCTGCGTCCGCTCGCGCTCCAGGCGGTGGCCGGTCACCACCAGCGCCGCCCCCCCCCGCGCGGCGAGCGCCTAGGAGCCCGTCCCGGTAACCGATGAAAACACACAGTGCCGGGTGGGACGCGCAATGAACGACCCCGACCAGAGCGGTCCCCGAGTCCACGGGGCCGACGGGCCGCAGGCTTCACACCGCTTGCCGACTACCATGGGGC
>DATLZL010000115.1:0-4031 GCA_035574035.1 Binatia bacterium
ACGACCCAGGGCTGAGCTCGGGCGTGCCGGTTCGGGCCCCATGGTAGTCGGCAAGCGGTGTGAAGCCTGCGGCCCGTCGGCCCCGTGGACTCGGGGACCGCTCTGGTCGGGGTCGTTCATTGCGCGTCCCACCCGGCACTGTGTGTTTTCATCGGTTACCGGGACGGGCTCCTAGCAGTGCCGGCAGGGCGGGTAGTCGCGCGAGTACACCGGGTTCTTGAGGAACTCCTCCGGCCGGTAGGTCCAGAACTGGCTGACGTTGGGGAAGGTGTGGATCACCGTGTTCTGCAGCCGGCCGTCCACCTTCTCGACCCTCCGGACGTAGATGTTCTGCACCGGGTTGCCGTACTCGTCCAGCCGGAACGGGCCCCGCGGGGCGTCGGCGAACTCGAGCCGCCGCAGGGCCCCGAGGAAGCGGTCGACGTTCTCGATGTCGCCGCCGGTGGCCTCCAGGGCGCCCTTGAGCGCCACGCCGGCCACGTAGGTCCCCTCCGAGTAGTAGGACGGCACCTGCCGGTACTTCGCCTCGTAGGCGGCCACGAACCGGCGGTTGGCCGGGGTCTGGAGCGCCGCCGAGTAGTGCAGCGCGGTCACGATGCCGAGCGCCTCGTCGCCCATCGTGCGCAGCACGTGCTCGTCGGTGAAGGTGCCGCCGCCGATGAGCGGCAGGCGCTCCTTGAGACCGGCCTCCGCGTACTGCTTGGCGAACCGGAGCGCGTCGGCGCCGGAGAAGACGGCGTAGATCGCGTCCACGTCGCGCCGCAGCTGGGCCAGGTAGGGAGCGAAGTCCGGCGTGTTGAGCGGCGGCCAGAGCTTCTGGACCACCTGTCCGCCCGCCTCCTCGAAGGTCCGGTGGAAGCCGGCCGCCACCTCCCAGCCGAAGGCGAAGTCGTAGCCGATCATGGCGATCCGCCGGTACTTGAGGTTGTCGTAGACCCAGCGGCCGAAGGGGTGGGAGGGCTGCGCGCTCGACCACCCCACCCGCACGATGGAGGGGCTGCGCTTGCGCTGGGTGATGTCCTCGGCCGACACGATCGGGTAGATGGCCGGCACCTTCTTGCCGTCGATGTAGGGGGCCACGGCGTAGCCCACCGCCGCCGACAGCGGCCCGATCACGACGTGCACGCCCTGCCCCTCCACCAGGCCGCGCACCTTGGTCAGCCCCGTGGCCGGCTTGCCCTCGTCGTCCTCCACGATGAGCCGGATCTCGCGGCCGGCCAGCCGCGACTTCTGCTCCTCCAGGAACAGCTCGAGCCCGTTGACCATGTCCTTGCCGTTGGCCGAGAGCGGCCCGGTGAGCGGCACCAGCAGGCCGACCTTGATCGGGCCCTTCTGGGCCCAGCCGGGCGCGGACAGGACGGCGCCGAGGGCGAGCAGCGCGAGGACGAGCACGGCGAGCCTCTTGACCATGGTCTTCTCCTTCGAGGGGCGCTCAGGCGTCGAGCGCCTTCAGGATCTCGTCGTTGCCGAGTGCCAGGCCCAGCGCGGCGTCCACCAGCCGCAGCGCGAACCGGTGCATGTCCTCGCCGTCCATCGAGTCGACCGCGTCGGCGGCGACGACGACCCGGAAGTCGCGGTTGGTCGCCTCGAACGCCGCGCACAGGACGCAGGTGGTCGTGTTCACGCCGGCCAGGATCACCGTCTCGGCCCCCAGCCGGCTGCGGAGGACGAATTCCAGGTCGGTGTCGCGGAACGCCGAGTACCGCTTCTTGCCCCGCACCACCAGGTCCTGCGGGTCGCGGAGCTCCGGGATGATCTCCATCCCGGGGCCGCCGGCCACGTTGTGGCGCAGGATGCCGCGGCGGGCCCGGGTCGGGTCGTCGTGGACGGCCTTCCAGAACGGGTTGGCGGCGATCTCGGCCGGGTCTCGGTACTCGGTGACGACGTGCACCACCGGGACCCCGCGCGCCCGGAGGTCGGCGAAGAGCGCCGCCGCCCGCTCGATCAGGGGCCCGCACCGCTCGGCCGGCAGCGGCAGCGTGGCCACCGCCGGATCCAGGTGGCCGCGGTGCATGTCGATGGCGACCAGGGCCGTGCGGGCGCGATCCAGGCGCACCATGCGGCGCTGAGGAATAGCACATCCACGCGGCCCCCGCCAGCGCGAGGGTTGGCGGCCGCGCGGGGCTGGGCTAGGATCGGGCCGTGGCCGCCCAGGACCTCCGCAGCTTCGTCGCCGCCTACGAGCAGGCCTACCCCGGCGAGGTCATGCGCATCGCGGAGCCGGTCTCCATCGATCACGACATCATGGCCGTGGTGCTCGAGTACGAGCGCCGGCGGCGGTGGCCGATCCTGCTCTTCGAGCAGGTCCGCGGGTACGACATCCCGGTGGTGGCCAACGTGGTGGCGAGCCGACGGGCGCTGGCCTTCGCCCTCGGCGTGGGCGAGCGCGACCTGGCCCGCGAGTACGCCCGCCGCCTCAAGGAGCGGTTCAAGCCGGTCGTGGTGCCCGACCCGCCGTTCCGCGAGCGCGTGACGACCGGCGACGCGGTGGACCTCGCCGCACTGCCCATCCCGACCTACTTCCCCGGCGACGCCGGCCGCTACCTGACGGCCGGGCTGCTGGTGGCCCGCGACCCGGAGACCGGCGTGGAGACCGAGGGCTACCACCGCTTCCAGCTCACCGGCCGGAACCGCCTGGGCGTGAGCCTGCACTCCCGGCGGCGGATGTTCGAGTACCAGCGGCGGGCCGAGGCCCGCGGCCAGCCGCTGCCGTGCGCGATCGCGCTCGGCGTGCACCCGCTGGTCAGCATGGGCTCGCTGGCCTACCCGCCGCCCGACGTCGGCAAGTTCGAGGTCGTGGGCGGGCTCTTCGGCGAGCCCTTCCAGGTGGCGCCCTGCGCCACGCTCGACCTGCACGTGCCGGCCTGGGCCGAGATCGTCATCGAGGGCGAGATCCTGCCGGGCGTGCGGGAGCCGGAGGGGCCATTCGGCGAGTTCACCGGCTACTTCTCCCGCCGCTCCACCGAGCACGTGTTCGTGGCCCGGGCGGTCGCCCGGCGCGAGCGGCCGTGGTTCCAGTCGATCGGCTCCGGCCGGGCCGGCGACCACATCACCACACTGGGGCTCATCCGGGAGGCCGAGATCACCAACGCGCTGAGCCGGGCCATCCCCAACGTCACCGCCGTCCACGTGCCGCTGAGCGGGACGTCCTCGTTCACCGCCTACGTGGCCATCCGGCAGAGCCGTCCGGGCGAGGCCAAGCACGTGATCCCGATCGTGCTCGGCGTGGACCACTACCTGAAGCTGGTGGTGGTGGTGGACGACGACATCGACGTCTTCGACGAGTCCGAGGTGCTGTGGGCCGTCGCCACCCGGATGCAGGCCGACCGCGACCTGGTGGTGATCCCGGGCAGCCTGGGCGCCCTGCTTGACCCGAGCGCCGACGAGCGCGGCGTCACGGCCAAGCTCGGGATCGACGCCACCCGGCCCTTTGGCCAACCCTTCGCCGACAAGCTCGTGATGGCGCCGGAGAAGATGGCCTGGGCCCGGGCCCTGGTGGACCGCCTGGGCGGCTGAGGCCGTGGAGCGACCCGCGAGGAGGCCACCCGCATGGCGCGCCGGCTGATCGACCTCTCGGTGACCGTGGACGACACCACCCTGAGCCCGCCCTCCACCAACCTGCGCGTGCAGCTCACGCCGCACCGGCGGGGCCCGGGGTTCTGGCAGGTGACCAGCGTCGCGATGAGCCTGCACACGGGGGCCCACATCGACGCCCCGCTACACGTGTTCCGGGACGGGATCACGACGGCCGAGATCGCCCTCGACCAGGTCACCGGCGAGGCGCTGGTGGTGGACCTCTCCTTCGTCGGGCCCAACCACCGGATCACCGTGGACGACCTGCGCCGGGGCGGCGCCGACGAGGTCCGTCCCGGCGACATCGTGCTGCTGCGCACCGACTGGACCGACCGGATGTACGGGAAGTGGCCCGACTACTTCACCCAGTCGCCGTACTTCCCGCCCGAGTCGGCCGAGTGGCTGGTGGCCAGGGGGCCCAAGAACATCGGCTTCGACTTCTTCGAGGAGTACTGCGC
>DATLZL010000116.1:0-4825 GCA_035574035.1 Binatia bacterium
CCGTGGTCGGCGGCCCGTCGGGCGCGATCGTCCCCGCGGCCCTGTTCGACGAGCCGATGGAGCCGCGCGGCCGCGTGTCGCCCGGCACCGGCGGCATCGTCGGCGTGCCAGAGGGGGCGTCGGTCGTGGACATCGTGAAGACGCTGGTCGACTTCAACGCCCGCGAGTCCTGCGGCAAGTGCACGCCGTGCCGCGAGGGCCTGCCGCGGCTCCTGGCGCTGCTGGAAGCCGGCGAGCGGGACGAGGGCCGCCTGCGAGAGCTGGCCGAGGTCATCCAGTCCGCCTCCCTCTGCGGGCTGGGCCAGGCGGCGCCGCTGTCGCTGCTGCGCGCGCTGGAGGCGTTCGGCGACGAGATGCGGGGTCGAGGGTGAGCGAGCGCGCGGTCGCCTGGTCGATCGGCCTCGTCTCCGCGGTCGTGCTGGCCGCGGTCGGCGCGCTCCTGCTGGGGCCGCGCACCCCGGCCGGCGGCCTCGACGTGTCGGGGCTGCCGGGGCTGAACGCCGCACTCAACGCCACGAGCGCGGCCCTGCTGGTGGTCGGCTACCTCTTCATCCGCCGCCGGCGGATCACCGCCCACCTGACCTGCATGCTCGGCGCCTTCGCCGTCTCGGCGCTGTTCCTCGGCTCGTACGTCGTCTACCACTACCACGCGGGCTCTCGGCCCTTCACCAGCCAGGGGTGGATCCGGCCCGTGTACTTCTTCGTCCTGGTCACGCACGTGGTGCTGGCGGCGGCCATCCTGCCGCTGGCGCTGACGACGATCTGGCGCGCCGCTGCCGGTCGCTTCGACCGCCACGTGCGGCTGGCCCGGTGGACGCTGCCGGTATGGCTCTACGTCTCGCTCAGCGGCGTGGCGATCTACTGGATGCTCTACCGGCTCTGAGCGTGCGCGGAGGCCGGGGACGCCGTGCGGGCGCCGGGGACCGTGATCACCGCGTAGCGGCCGCGCCGCCGGACCTGCCAGCCGGCCTCGCGACGCCAGCGGTCCAGGACCGCCGCCTCGTCTGGCCGGTCCGCGTCGTCGAGCAGGATGACGGCGCCGGGCGCGAGCGAGTCCTGCAGGACCGGCAGGAGACCGTAGCGGCCGCCCTTCGTGTCCCCGGGTGGTCCGTCGCACACGACCAGGCGGAAGTCCCGGGGCAATTCCGGCGGAACCGCGTACCAGGCGAAGGACCCGTAGTCGCGGAGCGGCGCCAGCAGCACCCGGCTCGCCGGCGCGTTCAGGGACGCGAGGGCGGCGGCGACGCCGCGGCGCCATTCCTCGAGGTGCTCCAGGCTCAGCACCGGCACGCCGCGCCGGCCCGCGAGCGCGGCCAGCACGAGCGTCGTCAGGCCGCTGCCGCACTCCAGCACCGGCCCCCGGGTCCGCCGCGCGTGCTCGGCGACGACCTCGACGTACTCCCGGGGCGGCGCGAAGCCGTAGTTGCCCCAGGCCCGCAGCAGGTGACGGAGCAGGAGCGACGGCAGCCGCCGGCCGACCGGGACCAGACGCACAGCCTGGACGGCGAGTCGCAGCCGGAGGGGTTGCAGCGGACTGAGCGGGTCGGTCGGACGCACCGACCGGAGGCTTTGCATACCGTGCGCCATCGGACCCCGGCACCGGCGATCGGGCCGCCGAGGCCGGCCGCGACCGGCGCGCGGTCCGTCCTCACTGCGCCAGGCGCTTCACCATGACGACCGCCGTGGCGCAGCCGGGCGAACTCGGAGGCGCCCTGGGTCTCCGCCGGCGCCTGCTCGCCGCCGCATGGCCCGGACTAGAATAGCGCTACCGTGAACGCCGGCGCCCCGCCCGTGACCGCCGTCACCCCCGCCTTCCGGGAGGTCGCCGGCGGACTCCGGTTTCCGGAGGGGCCGGTGGCGATGCCGGACGGCTCGGTCATCCTGGTCGAGATCGCCCGCGGCACGCTCTCCCGGGTGACGCCGGACGGCCGGGTGCACGTCGTGGCCGCGCTCGGCGGGGGACCGAACGGCGCCGCCCTGGGACCAGGCGGCAAGATCTACGTCACGAACAACGGCGGGTTCAACTGGGTGGAGCGCCCGGGCCGACTCTTCCCGACCACCCAGCCGGCCGACTACACGGGCGGCTCGATCCAGGTCGTGGACCCGGACACCGGCAAGTTCGAGACCCTCTACGACGCCTGCGACGGCCGCCGGCTGCGAGGGCCCAACGACCTGGTGTTCGACAGCGCCGGCGGCTTCTGGTTCACCGACCTCGGCAAGACGCGCGAGCGCGACCAGGACCGCGGCGCCGTCTACTACGCGCGGGCCGACGGCTCGATGATCCGGGAGGCGATCTTCCCGCTCGAGCGGCCCAACGGCATCGGGCTCTCGCCGGACGAGCGGACGCTCTACGTGGCCGAGACGCCGACGGCCCGCTGCTGGGCGTTCCGGCTGTCGGCGCCGGGCCGGATCGAGTCGGCCGAGGGTCCGTACCGCGGCGAGAAGGGCACGGTGCTGGTCGGCCTCGGCGGCTACCAGATGTTCGACTCGCTGGCCGTGGACGCCGAGGGCCACATCGCGATCGCCACCCTCATCACCGGAGCCGTCAGCGACGTCTGGCCCGACGGCCGCCGCGTGGTGCAGTACCGGCTGCCGGACATGATGGTGACCAACGTCTGCTTCGGCGGCCCCGACCTCCGGACGGCCTACGCGACGCTCTCGATGACCGGCCGCCTGGTGGCCTTCGAGTGGCCGCGGCCGGGGCTCGCGCTGCCCCACCAACCCCGCTAGCTCAGCGGCCGCGGAGCCGGAGGAGCGCCAGCGAGCGCGCCTCGAGCGGGTAGGCTTCGCCGGCCCGGAGCGGGCGGCGCCGCCGGCGGCCGGTCGGTTCCCGCGTGTCGAGCAGCACCTCCCAGCGCAGCCCGGCCCGGTGCGCCGGGAGCACGAACGCCACCGGCTCCCAGTGGGCGTTCAGCACGAGCAGCAGGGTGTCGTCGCGGACCGGCCGTCCCCACGCGTCCTGCTCGTCGAGCGCGTCGCCGGCCAGCCGGAGGCCGAAGCACCGCGTCTCGGGGTTCGCCCAGTCCTCCTCGCCCATCTCCTTGCCGTCGGGCCGGAACCAGGTGAGGTCCTTGACCTCGGCCCCGTGCAGGCGGCGGCCGTAGAAGAAGCGCGAGCGGCGGAACACCGGATGGGCCCGCCGGAGCGCGATCAGCGAGCGGGTGAAGGCCAGCAGGGCCCGGGCCGGGCCCTCGATGCGCCAGTCCTGCCAGGTCAGCTCGTTGTCCTGGCAGTAGGCGTTGTTGTTGCCCCGCTGCGTGCGGCCGACCTCGTCGCCGTGCAGGAGCATCGGCACGCCCTGCGAGAGCAGGAGGGTGGCCAGGAAGTTGCGCTTCTGGCGCTCGCGCAGCGCGACCACGGCCGGGTCGTCGGTCGGCCCCTCGACGCCGTGGTTCCAGGACAGGTTGTGGTCGTGGCCGTCCCGGTTGTCCTCGCCGTTGGCCTCGTTGTGCTTGGTGTTGTAGGAGACGAGGTCGTGCAGGGTGAAGCCGTCATGCGCGGTGACGAAGTTGATGGACGCGTAGGGCCGCCGCCCGCCCCGGCCGTAGAGGTCGCTGGAGCCGGTGAGACGGTACGCCATGGACCCGGCCTGCCCGGCGTCCCCCTTCCAGAAGGCACGGACGGTGTCGCGGTAGATGCCGTTCCACTCCGCCCACAGGACCGGGAAGTTTCCCACCTGGTAGCCGCCCTCCCCCAGGTCCCACGGCTCGGCGATGAGCTTGACCTGCGAGATCACCGGGTCCTGGTGGATGATGTCGAAGAACGCACCCAGCCGGTCCACGTCGTGCAGCTCCCGGGCCAGCGCCGAGGCCAGGTCGAACCGGAAGCCGTCCACGTGCATCTCCTGGATCCAGTACCGGAGGCTGTCCATGATGAGCTGCAGCGTGCGCGGGTGCGTCATGTTCAGCGTGTTGCCGCAGCCCGTGTAGTCCATGTAGTAGCGGCGGTCCTCGGTCAGTCGGTAGTAAGCGGCGTTGTCGATGCCGCGGAAGGCCAGCGTCGGCCCGAGGTGGTTGCCCTCGGCGGTGTGGTTGTAGACGACGTCGAGGATCACCTCGATGCCCGCCTCGTGCAGGGTCTTCACCATCGTCTTGAACTCGGCCACCTGCCGGCCGGGCCGGCCGGTCGAGGCGTATCGTCCCTCGGGGGCGAAGAAGCCGATGGAGTTGTAGCCCCAGTAGTTGGTGAGGCCGCGCTCCAGCAGGATCCGGTCGGTCACGAAGGCGTGCACCGGCATCAGCTCCACCGCGGTGACGCCGAGCCGGCGCAGGTAGTCCACCACCGGCGGGGAGGCGAGACCGGCGTAGGTGCCCCGGAGCGGCTCGGGCACCTCCGGGTGGCGCCGGGTGAAGCCGCGCACGTGCACTTCGTAGATGACCGTCTCGCTCCAGGGGGTGCGCGGCGGCCGGTCGTCACCCCAGGTGAACGCGGTGTCCACGACCACCGAGCGCGGCATGGCCGGGGCGCTGTCGCGGTCGTCCAGGGTCAGGTCGTCGGCACCCACGCGGTAGCCGAAGACCGTGTCGTCCCAGCGCACCTCCCCCTCGATGGCGCGCGCGTACGGGTCCAGCAGGAGCTTGGCCGGATTGAACCGGTGCCCCTCGGCCGGCGCCCACGGGCCGTGCACGCGGTAGCCGTAGCGCAGGCCGGGCCGCGCTTCCGGGAGGTAGACGTGCCACACCTGGTCCGTGCTCTCGCGGACCGGCACCCGCGTCTCGCCGCCCTCGTCGTCGAAGAGGCAGAGCTCGACGCCGGTCGCGTGCTCGGAGAAGAGCGCGAAGTTGACGCCGGCGCCGTCCCACGTAGCGCCCAGCGGGTAGGGCCG
>DATLZL010000117.1:0-9607 GCA_035574035.1 Binatia bacterium
CTACCGGGACATCGCGCGCATCGACAAGCTGGACAGCCACACGGTGAAGATCGTCTTCAAGAACCCGACCCCGTTCTGGTCGGCGGCCTTCTGCGGCGGGACCGGGATGATCATCCCCAAGCACCTGTTCGAGGCCTTCAAGGGCGACAAGTCGCGCGAGGCGCCGGCCAACCTGAAGCCGGTCGGGACCGGGCCGTTCAAGTTCGTGGACTTCAAGCCCGGGGACATGCTGCGCGGCGAGATCAACTCGAACTACCACGTCCCGAACCGACCCTTCTTCGACCAGCTGGAGGTCAAGGGCGGGGGCGACGCGGTGTCGGCGGCCCGGGCCGTGCTGCAGACCGGCGAGTACGACTACGCCTGGAACCTGCAGGTCGAGGACGACATCTTGAAGCGCCTGGAGCAGGGCGGCCGGGGCCGGGTCGACATCGCCGTCACCGGCAACATCGAGCACATCCAGTGCAACTTCTCCGACCCGTGGACGGAGGTCGAGGGCGAGCGCGCCTCGCCGAAGTCCAAGCACCCGTTCCTCACCGACCCGGCCGTGCGCCAGGCCCTCAACGTGCTGGTGGACCGCCACTCGGTCCACGAGCAGATCTACGGCCGCACCGGGCTGGCCACCGCCAACTTCCTGAACGCGCCCGAGAAGTACCGCTCGCGCAACACCCGCTTCGAGTTCAACATCGAGCGGGCCAACCAGATCCTGGACCAGGCCGGCTGGAAGCGCGGTCCGGACGGCATCCGGGCCAAGGACGGCAAGCGTCTGCGGATGGTCTTCCAGACCTCGATCAACGCGCCCCGGCAGAAGACCCAGCAGATCGTCAAGCAGGCGGCGGCCCGGGCCGGCATCGACATCGAGATCAAGGCGGTGACGGCGTCGGTCTACTTCTCGTCCGACCCGGCCAACTGGGACACCTACAACCACTTCGCCACCGACATCCAGATGTACACGACCACGATGACCGAGCCGGACCCGCAACGCTTCATGGACCAGTTCACGTCGTGGGAGATGGCCTCCCGGACCAACAAGTGGCAGGGCCGGAACAAGACCCGCTGGCAGAACGAGGAGTACGACCGGACGTGGAAGGCGGCCGAGGCCGAGATGGACCCGGTCAAGCGGGCGGCGCTCTTCATCAAGATGAACGACCTGGTGATCCAGCACGTCGTCGTCATCCCGGTGGTCTACCGGCCGCGGGTGGCCGGGATCGGCGCCCGGATGCGCGACGTGGTCCAGAGCGGCTGGGACGTGGACACCTGGAACCTGGCCTACTGGTCGCGGGCCTAGCCGCCCCGGCGCCGGAGGCCGGGCCGGCCGGCCCGGCCTCCACCGGCGATGTCGCGCTACCTGGTCCGCCGGCTGCTGCTCTCCATCCCGGCCCTGCTCGGGATCAGCGCCGTCCTGTTCACGGTCCTGGCCCTGGCCCCCGGCGACCCGTTCGAGGAGCTGGCCACCAACCCCAACGTCCCGGCCGAAGTCCGCATGAACCTGCGGGCCAAGTTCGGCCTCGACGACCCCCTGCCCGTCCGCTACGTGCGCTGGCTCACCGCCATGCTCCGCGGCGACTGGGGGTTCTCGTTCGTCAGCCGGGTGGACGTCGACACGCTCATCCTGCAGCGGCTGCCGACCACGCTCTGGGTGCTGGGGGCCGCCCAGCTGCTGGGCCTGCTGATCGCCCTGCCCGTCGGCACCCTGTCCGCGCTCCGCCCCTACTCCGTCTTCGACCAGGTCGCCACCACGCTGGCCTTCATCGGCTTCTCCCTGCCGACGTTCTTCACCGGGCTGCTCTTCATCCTGCTCTTCAGCATCCACCTCGACTGGCTGCCCTTCATCTACCGGGCCGACATCACCGCCACCGGCTGGCAGTGGTACTGGGAGCACCTGCGGCAGGCCATCATGCCCATCTCGGTCCTGGGCCTCTTCCAGGCCGCCTCGCTCATGCGCTTCACCCGCTCGGCGGTGCTGGACGTCGTGCGGCTCGACTACGTGACCACCGCCCGGGCCAAGGGGCTGTCCGAGCCGGTCACGGTGGTCAAGCACGTCACCCGGAACGCGCTGATCCCGGTGGTGACGCTCATGGCGCTCCAGATTCCGCAGATCTTCACCGGAGCCGTGGTCACCGAGCAGATCTTCCGGGTGCCGGGGATCGGCTCGTTGCTGATCAGCGCCATCCTGGCCAACGACACGCCGGTCGTCATGGCGATCACGTTCGTGTTCTCCTGCCTGGTGGTCCTCTTCAACCTGATCGCCGACCTCGTGTACGGCTGGCTCGACCCCCGGATCTCCTACCGGTGAGGCGCGTCGCCTGATGGCCCAGGACGCCGCCTCGGTCGCCGTCGGGCGCGCGCTCCCGCTGCCGGCGCCGGCGCCCCGGATCTCGCTCTGGGGCGAGACGTTCCGGCGGTTCCGGCGCCACCGGCTGGCCATGGTGGGCGCGGCGGTGCTGCTCGTCCTCGGGCTGGCGGTAGCGGCCGGCCCGTTCGTCTGGCGGGTGCCGATCAACGAGATCGACTTCCGGGCCAAGCTGCAGGGGCCGTCGCGGGCCCACCCCCTCGGCACCGACGACCTCGGGCAGGACCTGCTGGCCCGCATGCTCTACGGCGGCCGGATCTCGCTGGCGGTGGGGCTGGTGGCCATGCTCATCGCGGTCACGGTCGGCACCGCGGTCGGCGCCGCGGCCGGCCAGCTGGGCGGCCACGTCGACCACATCCTCATGCGCCTGACCGACCTCTTCCTCTCACTGCCCCAGCTGCCGCTGCTGCTGCTGATCACCTATCTTTTCCGCGACCCGGTGCGGCGGGCGCTGGGCCCCGAGGTAGGCGTGTTCGTCCTGATCGTGCTGGTGATCGGCGGCCTGCGGTGGATGCCGGTGGCCCGGCTGGTGCGGGCCCAGTTCCTGTCGGTGCGCGAGAAGGAGTTCGTGGAGGCGGCCCGGAGCCTGGGCGCCACGCCGCGGCGGGAGGTCGTCCGCCACATCCTGCCCAACGCGGTGGGCCCGGTCATCGTGGCCGGCTCGCTGGACGTGGCGGCGGCGATCATCGCCGAGTCCACCCTCTCCTTCCTCGGCCTGGGCTTCCCGCCCGACGTGCCGACCTGGGGCCGGCTGCTGTTCGACGCCAAGGACAACCTGGACTTCGCCCCGCACTGGGCGCTGTTCCCGGGGGCGGCGATCTTCCTGACCGTCCTGTCGATCAACTACGTCGGCGACGGCCTGCGGGATGCGCTCGACCCCCGGCAGGTGCTCCGGCGGTAACCGTCCCGCCGGGCGCCCGCCGATTCGACGCCGGCTTCACGCCGACCCGCCGGGCGCGAAGTCCTCGGGGCGCAGGCGGTCGAGCCAGGCGGCCAGGTCCTGCCCGTCGGCCGGCACCCCCCGCCTCGCCGCCGGCTCGGCGTGGGCGAGGGCCTCCTCCGTCGCGTAGATCGGCACCCCGGCCCGGAGCGCCAGCGCCAGCGCGTCCGGCGGGTAACAGGGCACCGCCAGCTCCAGCTCTCCCTGGCGCAGGCAGACGACCCCGGTGATCCCCTGACCGGCGACGTCGTCGAGCACCACCCGCACCGGGCTGGCCTGCCAGGTCACCAGCAGCGCCCGGATGAAGTCGAGAATGGGATGACACGCCAGGGGACCGCGCTGCACCTGCCGCGCGAGCCGCTGGGCCTCCAGCGGGTCGGCGTAGAACGCCAGGCGCCGGCGCCGCCCCGCGTCCTCCAGCACGACCACGACGCGGTCGTGCGCCGGGCACCGCGTGAGCTCCACCAGTCTCATGAGGGTCATGACGGCCTCCTTCGCTGACCGGGCTCGGCCGCGACGGCCCGGAGCCCCTCGGCGACGAGGCCACCAAATGGCGGCGCCTGTCACCGTCAGGATTGCCGCGGCCCGGCCGGCGATCAGCGCGGGCTTGTACCGGACCTCGACGCCCGCCGCGCTACGGCTCCCGATAGTGATCGATGACCCGGAGGATCTCGTCGCGGGCTGCGCCGCTCACCTCGGGGTCGGAAAGGTCGCGCCCGATGTAGCGCTCCTCGATCTCCTGCATCCGGACGAAGCGCGGCGGTTCCCCGGCCGGCGCTCGCTCGACGAACGGACCCAAACCGTTCAGGACACCGTCCCAGGTCTCCCGCCGCAGCGTCCAGAAGGCCTGCTGCGGTCGGACGAACGCCCGCGCGACGGCGCACTCCTCGTCCGGCAACCGCACGTACCAGTTCTTCCCGATCTCCCGGGCCAGCGCCCGGCGACCCTCCGGCCCGTGGACGACCTTGACGTTGTTCTGGCGCTCCAGCCAGCTGCCGCCGTATACGACGATCCGGGTGGTGCGCTCGAGCGCGTGGTAGTCGGTGCGGCCCATGTCCCGCGTCTCCCGACCGGGAATCGGCGCGCCACTCGAGCACGACCACTCCGGGTAGGCCGTGTCCGTCCGCCACCGGGCGGCGCACTGATGGCGGAGCCCGTCGTCCAGGTTGGTGACCCGCCGTGTCCAGAGGCCCGGCGACGAGCGCAGGTCCTTGACGTGCCACGTGCGGGGCGCGACGAACTCGTAGAGGAACGTCGCCTCGTACTCCCAGTCCTCGGCCTGGTGGCGGATCACGCTGCCCGGCCGAACGGCGCCTCCGAGCTCGGTGATGAACAGGACGCGCTGGAGCCAGATCCGCCGCGGTGAGATGGGCTCGGCCCAGATCCACTCCTTGACCGACTTGTCCCGGTTGACGTCGTAGACGCGCCCGTCACGCCGGTACCCCGCCTGGAGACCCTCCGTCTCGACGTAGCTGTAATCCACGAGGTAGGAGCCGGTCATGCCCACGAGCGCGGTCCGCCCGCGGTCCAGCTGTTCGTCGGCCGGGCCGGCGGCCGGTCCGACCGGCACCGCCAGGGCGGCCGCCAGGGCCGTCCACCCGGCAAAGGCGCGCACGCGCTCCATCGCTGCTCTCCCGATCGTCCGCATCGGCGGCCCTCAATACCGGACCGCCACGGTGGCCAGCACGCTGAGCGGCGGGCCGGGAAAGACGCTGCTCCGCGAGCCACCGCTCACGTAGTGAGTCGTGTCGGTCACGTTCTGGATGTTCAAAGCAGCCCGGAGTGGACCGGCCTCGTAACCGACGAGCGCGTCCAACCGCACGTAGCCGGGGAGCCGGTAGCTGTCCAGGAGGTCGCCGGGTCGCTCACCGACGTAGAAGAGCCCGAGCCCCAGGCTGAGCCCCTGCAGGGGTCCGTGCGACCACCGGTATCGCGTCCACACGCTCGCTGCCTGCTCGGGAACCCCGGCCTTGTCCCGGCCGCGGCGGGTGGGGTTGGTATCCGCGGTGATCCGGGCCTCGGTCCAGGCCCACGACGCGATCACGTCCCAGTCGGCCCACAACCGCCCGACCACCTCGATCTCCACGCCTCGGCTGCGCTCCTCCCCGGTCTGGACCCGGAAGTTCGGGCGCTCGGGATCGGGATTGGGGACGTTCTCCTTGGTGATCTGAAACAGGGCCAGGGTGCCGACCAGCCGGCCCCGGAACGGATCCAGCTTCGCCCCGACCTCGACCCCACGGCCCTTGACGGGCTCGAACGTTCTCCCGTCGGGATTGGTGCCGCCGACCGGCTGAAAGGATTCGCTGTAGTTGCCGTACAGCGACAGCCCGAGGGTCGGCTGATAGACGATGCCCGCCCGCGGGGCGAAGTTGGTGAAGACTTGCTCGCGCCGCACACGCCCGGTCACCGGATCCTCGTCACGTTCGCCGATGAAATCGAGGCGTCCGCCACCGATGACCCGCCACGCCCTCGTGATCTGAATCTCGTCCTGCAGGTAGAGCCCCGCTTGATCGTGCCGGATCTCCCATCCGACGACCGGCCTGACGCCCGGCATGGGCTGGTGGTGATCGGGATCGAAGATGTTGATGCCCGGCACGGGGCCGGTGGAGACCATGAACTGGCCTTCGAAGAGGTTGCGGGTCAACTCAAGCCCGACCAGCGGGCGGTGAACGAAGGGTCCGGTGCGGAACGACCCGATCACCTCCGTCTGCATCCCGAAGCCCTGGTTCCGGATATTGTCGAAGCCGCCGCGCGATCGCCTCGCATTGCCGGCGGCGTCCGGTTCACCCACACTGGTGCCGATGAAGCTGCCCTCCAGGCGGAGAAACCGGAACGCCTGGCGGAGCCGCCAGTCCTCCGCCAGGCCGTGGGTCAGTTCGTAACCTGCCCGGTAGCTGTCGGCGACGACGCGGTCCGACACGTCATTCAAGAACGTGCCGACTGGGATCCGGGCCGGCCGGTTCCCGACCGCCACGATCCCGGTGTCGCGCGTGCGCTCGTCGTGGAGGTACTCGAAGAGAAAGGTGACCGCGGTGTCGGGTCCGATCTTCCAGGTGAGCGCGGGAGCGACGAACGCGCGCTCGCTGTCGACGAAATCGCGGAACGACCGGCCCTTCTCGTAGAGGCCGTTCAGGCGATAGAACAGGCTCCCACCCGGCCACAGCGGCCCCGTGATGTCGAACGCAGGGCGGTAGAGATCGAAACTCCCGACGGCGAACTCGGCATGGTAGCGCGACTCGGACAGCGGTCGCTTGGTCACCAGGTTGATGAGCCCGCCGGGCTCCGAGCGCCCGTAGAGAAACGCGTTCGGTCCTTTCAGCACCTCGACGCGGTCGACGTTCCAGATCTCGGCGAAGGGGCTGAGATCGTCGATGGCCTGCGGGAACTGATCGCGCAGGATCAGCGAGCCCTCCGTCGGCCGGAAGCCCCGGATGACGAAGTCGTCGTTGAACCCGCGGCCGGCGTTGCGGACGACGCCAGCGACGTTCCGCAAGACGTCCTCCAGCCTCAACGCCTTCTGCTCCTCGATCACGGGCCGGGGAACGACGGTGATGGACCCCGGTACGTCGAGGATGGGCCTGCCCGTCCGGCTCTCCTGCGGCACCACGTACTCCTGCTCGGCGAGGCCCGGCACGACGAGTTCCGGCAGAGGAATCGGTCTCCGCTCCGGTCGCTCCTCCTCGGCGCCGGCAGGCGGGGCGAAAACACCGGCCGGCGCGGCGGCGATCAGGCCCAGCAGCGCGAGTCCACGACCCAGCCGCCCCAACGACAGCCCCATGTCCTTCCTCCTTCCGGGCGTTCGCCCGGGTGGCGGACGGCTGGCTGCCTGGTGCCGGTAGCCGGCTCGAGGGCGCTGGCTGATCCACGTGCTCGTTCCCAGCTCACAGGAATGCGACGGTCGTCCCGAACACGCCGGCGCCGACGGCGAGGCCGAGGAAGCCCCACCGCCACGTCGGCTTCACCTGCCACCACATGGACAGGCCGGAAAACACCCAGAACAGCATGCTCGCCGCGAGCGCATCGACGGCCAGGCCCCAGAGACGGTGGGCCGGGAACTCCGAATCGATCCCGCCGCGGTGGAGGCTCACCAGCGCGCTGCCGAGACGGGGCTCGCGGCGCTCGATCCGCACGCGGCCGGCGTCGCGCAGGTACGTGATCCGAGCCGCTCGCAGCGGGGAGTCGAACAGCACGGTGACCTGTCGGGCGTCGCTCCGTCTTCGATCGATCCAGTACGGGCCGACCAAGTCCAGATCGGCGAGGACGCTCGTCGCGATCCGGTGGAGGTCGGTGCCGGGCTCGAACGTCCTGCTATACGCGTGCTCCTCGGCCGGCCGGTATCCGGCGCGCTCATGAAGCTTGTGGTTCATGGCGAGGCTGCTGAGGGCGAAGACCAGGACCCAGGGGCAGAGGAACAGCCCGAGATACATGTGCACCCGGCGAAGGACCCGTCCGGTCATCGAAGCCGCCTTCAGAGGACGGCCACCAGCGCGGCGCAGGTCAGGGCGCCGGCGGCGACGGTCAGGCCGCCCCAGAGCCGCGTCCGCCTCATCTCCCACCAGAGGTAAAGCCCGGACAGCGCCCAGGCGATCATCGCAGCGGATACCGCATCGACAAGAACCGCCCACGCCGTCGCCGCCGCGGAAGCGCCGAAGCCGTGGAGCGTGTGGAGGCCGGTGAGAAACCGGCGCAGTCGGAACGGCGCCGCCTCGACGACCAGCCGGCCGCGGGCCGGCCAGTAGGTGATCCTCCGCTCGCGGCCCGGGATCTGGCGGTGGATGACGAGGGCCTGGTCGCTCTCGCGCCACTCCACGGCATGCCGGCCCTCCAGGCCGAGGTCTTTCAGGATCGTGCGCGCCCATCGGTGCAAGTCGCGATCGGGGGCAAGCTCGGAACGATAGGCCCGGTCCGTGACCACCGCGAGGTTCTCGTCGATCCCGCCGGCGAACAGCTGGCGGTGATTCATCACGAGGGTGCTGGTCGCGTAGACGAGCACCCACGGCATGAGGGTCAGCCCCAGGTACATGTGGATGCGGCGGATCACCCTCGGCGTCCGCGGGCTGGCCGGCTCGCGGATCATCGCCGCTTCCCCGCCTTCTCCTGCCGCCGCTCGGGCGGCCCGGCGGCGCTCAGCGCCTTGATCTGCGTCTCCGCCTGCTCACGCGTGTCGGGATGGCGGGCGGCCCGCTCGAACGCCGCCAGGGCGCCCGGCCGGTCGTCGAGGCGCAGGCGGACGACGCCCAGGTTGAACCAGGTCCGGCCGTCGTCCCGCAGCTCGGCCGCGCGACGGAACGCGGCCTCGCTCGCCGGCAGCTCGCCACGCTCGTAGCGAAGGCGCGCCAGCGCCGTCCAGACCTCCGGGACCGTCGAGCCCTGCTCGGCCAGGCGCACCAGGTGCGGCTCGGCGCGGTCCGCCCGCCCGGCCTGGAGCAGCAGGAAGGCCAGTCGCAGGCGGACCTCGTCGGCGTCCGGCCGCTGGGCCAGGACGGCCTCCCAGGCACGCGCGGCGTCCTCGGTGCGTCCGAGCTGCGCGAGCGCGGTTCCCAGGTCGCGTCGAGCGGCGAGCGCCCCCGGGTAGCGCTCGACGACGTTCGCGAAGGCCGCGGCCGCCGCCTCCCACCTGGACGTGGCGAGGGCCGCCTGTCCGAGGAGGTAATGGGCGAGGACATGGTCGGGATAGCGAGCGATCGCCTGCTCGGCCAGTCGGGAGGCTTCCGCGTAATCCTGACGCCTGAAGGCGTCGACCGCCCGGCGGTAGAGCGCGAACGCGGGCTCGTCCCACAGCGTGTCGGGCACCGGTTCGGCCGCGAGGCCGAGACCGCCGGCGGTCAGCCAGACGATCGCTCCGGCGACGAGCGCGCGGGCGACGTCATGGACCCCTCTCCACCCCGGTCGGTTCATGGCGTTTTGAGCTCGAACCGCACCGGCAGGGTGACCCAGACGGGGACAGGCAGGTCACCTCTCCGGGCCGGCTTGAACCGCCATGTCCTCACCGCCTCGACCGCCGCCCGGTCCAGATCCTCGAAGCCCGCCGACTCCTCCACCAGCACCCGCCCGACTCGACCCGTGGCGAGGACCTCGAACCGGAGGCGCGTCACTCCCTGGATGCCGGCGCGGAGCGCGGATTCCGGGTACCGGGGCCTCGTCTGATACCCGCCGAGCGGCCGGGCGAATGTCACCTCGCCTTCGCCGGAGGCTGCCGCCCGACCCGGACTGCCCCCGTGCTGTCCCTGTCCCCCTGGGCCATCGGCAGCGGCGCCGGCCGACGAGCCGCCAACGCCCCTCGCCGCCGAAGTCCCGTGGCTTCCCGCTTCGACCGG
>DATLZL010000118.1:0-2392 GCA_035574035.1 Binatia bacterium
TCCACCAGCACGGTCGGACGGCGCCCCAGCGTGCCGTGAGCCATGCGGATCGGCTCGGCCAGGGGGGCCAGCAGCACGTGGACGCGGAGGTCGACGATCCTCACGCGCCGGCCGCCGCGCGCAGGACGTCCTCCTTGACGCTGGCGATGTGGGCCCGCAGGAGCGCGCGGGCGGCCTCGGGGTCGCGGCCGAGCGCCTCGACGATGGCACGGTGCTCGACGTGCGACTTGAGCGGCCGCCCCGGCAGCACGATCGCGCGCAGGCGGACCAGCTGGATCTGGCTTTGCAGGGCGGAGAACATGGCGACGAGCCGCCCGTTGCCGCTGGCCCCGACGAGGATCTCGTGGAACCGGATGTCGGCCTGGGTGTAGCGCCGGCGGTCCTCGGCCCGCACGTAGGCCTCGCACTCCTCGACGATGGCGGCCATCCGGGCCAGCGGCTCGGCCGGGAAGGGGCGGGGGGCGAGGTCCAGCGCGAGCGCCTCCAGGCCCTCGCGCAGATCGTAGATGTCGCGGATGTCGGCGGCGTCGAAGACGGCCAGCCGGACGCCCCGCTGGGGCAGGACCTCGACCAGCCCGCTCGCCTCCAGCCGCTCGAGGGCCGCCTTGACCGGCGTCACGCTCACCCCGAGTTCGCGGGCGATCTGGTTGGCCGACATGAAGGCATCGGCCTTGAGCCCGCCGGCAAGGATGAAGTCCCGTATGGCGGCGAAGGCTTCTTCGTGGAGCGCCCGTCGCGGAGCGAGGCGGAGGAGCTCGGACATAAGATCTTAGGTGCCAGGCTTTTACCACGTCGCCATACCCAGGAGCAAGTGCCGGACGACCCCCTTCAAGGTCCGCGGGTCGGCCCAGAGGGCCGGCGCCAGGCGCCCGGCGAAGCGGATCATGGCCCGCGCGATGTCCGGGGCCGATCGGGCGTGGAGCCAGGCGCGCTCGAGGAGGTCGCGCGCGACCCAGCGGTCGAACGCCCGCCGGCCGCCGGGCGGCGGGCCGTAGCGGGCGGTGAAGGCGGCCCGGAGCCGGTCGAGCAGCGGCGCCACGTCGGCGGCGCCGAGGCCGCCTGGCCGCGGACCGCCGGCCAGGAGAAAGAAGAGCGCCTCCACCGCCGCCCCGTCGTCCACCAGCCGGCGGAGGTTGGCGCGGCGCACGCGGTCGCTCTCGGCGATGGCGGCCCTGGAGTGGACGACGGAGAGGCTCGCCGGGTGGACGGTCATCTCCACGAGGACGTCCGGCAGGTTGGCGGCCTCGAAACGGTCGATCAGGCGCGAGAGGAAGGGATAGTCGTCCACGTGGACGTGGTCGTCGGGGTAGCCGCCCACCGCCAGGGCCGCGCTCCGCCGGTAGGCGACCGTCGGGTTGGCGAACGGATTCCGGTAGAGGGCGGCCCAGCGGATGCGCGCCGTGTCCGGAGGATTCGACAGCCGGCGCCCGAGCCGACGCACCGCGGCGCCGACGACGGCCACCTCCGGATGCTCGCCGAGGAACTGCACCTGGCGCTCCAGGCGGTCGGGGCGCGAGACGTCGTCGGCGTCGGCGCGGGCGACGACCGGTGCCCGCGCTGCGCCCAGCGCTGTCCGCATCGCGGCCACCACGCCGCGGTGCGGGCCGGCCAGCACCCGCACCCTCGGGTCGCGGATCCGATGCAAAATGTCCAGGCTCTCGTCGGTGGACCCGTCGTCGACCGCCAGCAGTTCGAAGTCCGCGAAGGTCTGCCCGAGCAGGCTGTCGAGCGCGGCCGGGAGCCAGCGGGCGGCGTTGTAGACGGGCAGGACGACCGAGACGGCCGGCGCCGGCATTGCGGTCAGGATACGGGACCGGTGCGGTCGCCGCCGCAGGCTTCAGGCGCGCTCGGCGACCCAGGCCAGGATCCGGGGCCAGAGGTGCCGGTGGGCGCCGCGGCCGACGAGGGGGCCGACGTGCTGGAACCCGACGCCCGCCTCGCGCCGGTACTCGAGAACGCCGACGTCGCGGCTGGCGGCCGCCTCCAGGAACGGCACGACGGAGGCCGGCGGGACCACGCGGCTCGACGGGTCGATCACCGCCAGCAGCGAGGTCACGAGGAACGAGGGCCCGAGGGGCCGGCCCTCGACGACGAGCGTGCCGCGGAAGAAGGCGTCGTCGCGGTACAGAGCCTGGACGACGTCGGCGAAGAGCCGCCCGGGCAGGGCCAGCTCGTCGAGGGCCCAGCGCTCCATGCGCAGGTGGAGCGCCAGCGCGCCGGGGTCGCCCGCGCTGGCCAGCCAGTCGGCCCAGCGCCCGACGACGAACTCGTCCCAGGCGGCGCTCACCGCGAGCAGGTCGAGCGCGGTGCCGGGCACGCCGCCGGGCGTCGCGGCGGCCGTCTCGAGGGGCGGGGCCAGCGTGAGGAGCGGCGCGAAGGCGCCGGCCGCCTC
>DATLZL010000119.1:0-2175 GCA_035574035.1 Binatia bacterium
GCCCATCCCCGCCGTGGCCGTCACCGCGCTGGCCGGTGTCGAGGACCGGCGCCGGCTGCTGGCGGCCGGGTTCCAGGCCCACATCACCAAGCCGTTCGACGGCCTGGAGCTGATCGCCGTCGCCCGGTTCGTTGCCGACAGCCGCCGGGGGGCGTAACGTGGGAGTCGAGCGCCCGGAAGGAGCTCCGGTGGTCGCCCAGCCCTTGACGTGTGCCGTCTGCCGGAAGCCGATCGCGCGGGACGAGGCGGCGGTGCGGATCGATGGAGGCGTCGCTCACACGCGGTGTGCCGAGCGCGAAGTCGGAGACGAGCGCGGCGGATCCTAGCCGAGGAAGGCGCGCAGGCCGGTGAGGCTCACCAGGTCCCGGTACCGCGCCCGGAACTGCTCCCAGAACCGCCGCATGTCGCGGTACGCCTGCAGCCGGTCGAACAGGATCAGGTCGATCGCGGCGCTGTCGATCCAGTCGACGTCCTTGCGGTAGCCGAGCACCATCGACACGCCGGTGGCGGCCATGAAGCGCGAGATGCGGGCCGCCTCCACGTTGAGGGTGGCGCAGGAGCCGAAGTGAACCACCCAGTTGGCGAAGCCGTCGCCCATGAACTGCCCGAGCTTCTCGATCTCCACGGTGTCCTGGTCGAAGACCAGCTCACCCGGGCGGCCGTGGCAGGAGAGATAGAGGATGCCGTAGCCCCGGCGGTGGCGGAGCTTGCCCAGGTTGTACCGCAGCTCCTCCTCGGTGTTGCAGGTGAGGTACGCCCAGCCGACGTCGTTGACCCGCTCGGAGAGCTCGAGCAGCGGGACGACGCTGAGCCGGTTCTCGATGTCGCCGTCCCAGAGCGATTCGATGCAGGCGATCTTCTTGCGGTGGCTGCGGGCGTGGGCCACGTCAGGCCCCCGATCCGGCCGCCCTCACCGGAGCTCGGTCAGGCAGGCGGCGAACGCGTCCACCACGCCCTTCATGTCGGCCGGCGTGAGCGTGCCCATGTTGGCCACGCGGAAGGCATAGGACCGGATCGGGCCCTGGCCGGCGTAGATGATGTAGCCGCGCCGCTTCATGGCGTCGTGGAGCGCGTCGTACGGGACCCCCGCCGGCAGCCGGAACGTCGTCAGGATGCTGGACCGGGCCCCCTCGGGCACCAGGACCTCGAGCCCGAGCGCGCCCAGGCCCTGGCGCAGCACGCGGGCATTCTCGGCGAACCGGGCGATGCGCTGCGCCACCCCCTCCTGCTCCAGCTCGATCAGCGCCTGCTCCATGGCGTGCATCACCTGCACGGCCGGCGTGAAGGGCGTGTTGTCGGCCTCCTGCTCGGCGTACTGGGTCCAGAGGTCCAGGTAGACGCTGCGCGGCGGGCGCCCGCGCAGCGCCTCGAGCGCGCTCCGGCGCGCCAGCACGAACGCCACGCCGGGGATCCCGCCCAGGCACTTGTTGGCGCTGGCCACGACCGCGTCCAGGCCCTCCCGCCCGAGGTCGAGCGGCTCGCCGAAGAGGCTCGACATCGCGTCGACCAGCACGCGCCGTCCCCGGCGCGCCGCCACCTCCACCACCTCGGCCACCGGGTTGAGCAGCCCGGTCGTCGTCTCATGGTGCACGAGCGCGACGTGGCTCACCTCGGGCTGGGCGGCCAGGATCCGGTCCACGTCGGCCGGCGCCGCCGGCGTCGTGATGTCGTAGGCGAGGCGGTGGTGGCGCAGGCCGTGGGCCCGGCAGATCCGGATCATCCGGTCGCCGTAGACCCCGTTGTCGACCACGAGCACCGCCCGGTCGGGCGGGACGATCGAGGCCAGGGCGGCCTCCACCGCCGCCGTGCCGGAGCCGGTGAACAGCACCGCCGTCCAGCCGGCGTCGCCGCCGGCCAGGCGCACCAGCCGCTCGCGGCACGAGCGCATGATCCGGAAGAACTCGGGCTCGCGGTGACAGAGGTCGGGCATGACGAGGGCCCGGCGCACGCTCGGAGTGGTGTTGGCCGGCCCCGGGTTCAGGAGGATCCAGTCCGGCATGCGCCCCATCATACGCTGGCACCCCGGTTGCTCGGCTGGCTGATCTCGTGACCGCCGTCCCGCCCCGCCGCCGTCCGGTCCCGCGCGCGCGGCGCGTCGCCGCCGCCGACCCCTGGGGCATCACCGAGGGCTACGTGGACGCGCTGGGGCAGTGGCGGGCGACCTCGCCCGAGACG
>DATLZL010000120.1:0-2971 GCA_035574035.1 Binatia bacterium
GCCATGGCCCGCCTCCTGCGCGTGGTGCGCGCCTCACCACCGCGTCCCCGGTCCCCCGGCGCGGTGGCGGGCTGAACCGTCTGCGGGACGGCGCAGAGTGTACCGCAGAGGCAGGGGCCGTGGCCCGTGGACGTCAGGTCCTCTCGGGTCGGGAGAGGGCGGTGAGCACCCCCTCCGTCAGCCGGCGCGTCAGTCGCGCCAGGTGGAGAAGACGTGGTCGCGCGGCTTCTGCGACTGGTGGCACGCGAAGCACTGGGTCTTCGCGTCGGTCACCAGCCGCTGGTCCCGGCTCGAGCCCTTGAAGGCCTGGAACCCCCAGCCGCCGGTGTCCGCGAACGCCGCCGTGTCCTTCACCATGACGGCCACGAACTTCCGGGCACCTTCGGTGATCGCCCCGCCCTGAGCCGGGGCCTCCAGCAGGTCGAAGACGAAGACGGTGCCGTCAGGGTAGGGCCCGCCCGCCCGGGCGGCTGCCGCGCCGCGCGGGTTGACGTAGACGTGGTGGATGCCTCCGAACGCTTCGAAGAGCGGGTGGGTGCGGTCGTGGATCACCATGGACTTGACGTGCGGCCAGGCCCGGTAGCCCTCGGGATAGGCGATGCGGTCGGCACCGTCGGCCGCGGTGAGCGACGCGGCGAGCACGCCGGCCAGGGCCAGCGCCAATGGGAGACGAGGCGTCATTTTGCGACCTCCCTCGGGATCTCAGCGGGGCCATGATTCGGGGCGCCTCGGAAGGGGTCAAGTACGCACTTTTCGGTGCCTATTGCCCTCCGCCGACACCTGGGGCATCAGAGAGGCGTGCGGGACGGCGAGGCCGCGACGGCGGGCGACCGGGGCCAGGTGGCCCTGGTCGAGGACGTCCTGGGCTGCAAGTGGACGGTCCAGATCCTGGGGGCGATCGCGGCCGGCGTCGTTCGGCCCGGCCGGCTCCAGCGCTCGATCCCCGGCCTGAGCACGAAGGTCATGAACGAGCGGCTGGCCAAGCTGGTGCGCCACGGGGTGCTGGAGCGGCGCGCCCGCTCCGGCCCCCGGCTGCACGTCGAGTACCGGCTGAGCCCGAAGGGGCGGGACCTGGCCCGCCTCGTCGCCGCCGTCGACCGGTTCTGCCGGCGCTGGCAGGCGGGCCGCGGCCTCGTCCCTGGCCTGCCGGAGGCCGGGAGGCCGGCTTCGCCGTCGACGGGCCGCGCCTCTGGTGGGACGGCTACCCCGGCCCGCGACCTCCTCGGTCCGACGTCGCCGCCCCCTGACCGAGGCTCACCCGTCCCCCGGCGGCTATCGGCGGTCGGCCGGGCTCGTCGAAGCGGCGGCCCTGCCGGGCCCGTGAGGCGAGCCGCGGCACCCCCGGCGGCTCCGGCACCAGCCCGCGGCCCGCCTGCCAGCGCCGGCAGAACCGGTCGACGGCGGCGACGAGACGGGCCAGGTCCCGCCCCTTGGGAGTCAGGCGGTACTCCACGTGCAGCCGCGGACCCGAGCGAGCGGCGCGCTCCAGCACGCCGCGGCGCACCAGTTTGGCCAGTCGCTCGTTCATGACCTTGGTGCTGAGGCCCGGAATCGAGCGCTGGAGCCGGCCGGGCCGGACGATGCCGGCCGCGATCGCCCCCAGGATCTGCACGGTCCACTTGCAGCCGAGGACGTCCTCGACGAGCGCGACCTCGCCGCGATCCCGCGCCGGTCCGGGCCCGATGTCCCGCACGCCATCTCTCATGCCCGAGTCGGCGCCCGAGGGCAATAGGCACCGAAAAGTGCGTACTTGACCCGCCCCCGGGCGCCCCGAATCATGGCGACGCTCAGATCACGAGGAGGTATCGAGATGAAGCCTCACTGGGTTGCAGCGCTGGCCCTGGCTGGCGGCCTCGCGGCGTCGCTCACCACGGCCGGCGGCGCCGACCGCATCGCCTACCCCGAAGGCTACCGGGCCTGGGCGCACGTCAAGTCCATGGTCATCCACGACCGCGCGCACCCGCTCTTCGAGGCCTTCGGCGGCATCCATCACGTGTACGTCAACCCGCGCGGCGCCGCGGCCGCCCGCGCGGGCGGGCCCTATCCGGACGGCACCGTCTTCGTCTTCGACCTGCTGGAGGCGCCGGCCCAGGGCGGGGCGATCACCGAAGGCGCGCGGAAGTTCGTCGCCGTCATGGTGAAGGACGCCGCGGCGTTCCCGGACACCGGCGGCTGGGGGTTCCAGGCCTTCAAGGGCTCGAGCAAGGACCAGCGGCTGGTCACCGACGCGAAGGCCCAGTGCTTCGCGTGCCACCAGTCGCAGAAGACGCGCGACTACGTCTTCTCCACCTGGCGCGACTGACGCCGTCGGCCGTCCCGGCGCCGCCCGGTCGGCACTGGGGTGAACCGGCCGCCGGATAAGACCACCTCGCCGCGACTCGGCCCGGCCAGCGTCGCGCTCTTCAGCCCCCCGGCTGCGGTACACTCTGCGCCGTCCCCGCGGACGGGCGGCCTCCCCACCGCACCGGCCGTCGGGCGGGCGGTGGCGAGGCGGGCACCAGCGGCAGGGAGGCGGGCCATGGCCAAGGCGGGCAAGCGGGTGAAGGCGTACGTGCTGATCGAGACGTCGGCCGGCAAGGCCAAGGCGGTGAAGACGGCGCTGGCGCGGCTCCGATCCGATGGCTCGACCATGATGCACCTCGACGCGATCACCGGGCCCTACGACTTCATCGCCATCGTGGAGGGACCGAGCCTGGACGCCATCGGCCGGCTCGTCACCGACCGGATCGGCGCCATCGACGGCGTGACGCGCACGACCACGTGCGTCGCCGTCTCCATCGGCTGAGCGAGCCGGTCCGCGGGCCCTGACCGAGGCCGCGCCCGGGGGAGGATCATGGAGGTTCTCGTCGTCGGCGGCACCGAGTTCATCAGCCTCCACGTCGTGCGGGCCCTGCTGCGCCGGGGCCACGCCGTCACCGTCCTCAACCGCGGCCGCCGGCCCGAGCGGAGGCCGGCCGGGGCGCGCCAGCTG
>DATLZL010000121.1:0-14649 GCA_035574035.1 Binatia bacterium
GCGCGAGGGGTGCAGGTGCCAGCGCGGGTGGCGGTGCAGCACGGCCCGGCCGCCGTGGTCGTGGTCCTGGGCCACGGGCCAGGCGCCGAAGGCCTGCGGATCGCGCAGAGCGTCGGCCAGCCGTCCGGCGCCGAGCGCCACGATCACCGCCGCCACCGCCAGCTCGAATCCCGTCACGAGCGGCGCCGGCAAGCGGACGTTGAGGGCGATGACGACCAGGCCGGCCAGGGCCAGGGTGAACGCGTGGCCCAGGCCCCAGCAGATCCCCACCGCGACGCCGGCGGCGAACCCCCGCTCCCGCGTCACGATCGTCGCCACCGCGACCAGGTGGTCTGGGTCGGTCGCGTGCTGCAGCCCGAGCACGAACCCGAGCAGCGCCGCGGTCAGGACCGGATCGCCGGTCACGGGCCGTAGCCGAGCTGGCGGAGTGCGGCCTCGATACGCTGCCGGTGGGCCCGCGCCCATTCCTCGAGCGGGGTGGCGGCATCCCGGGCCGCCTTGGCCTCGGCCGCCCGCAGGATTTCCTCGGCCCGGGCGGCCTCGACCACCACGATGCCCTCCTCGTCCGCGACGACGACGTCGCCCGGGCTCACCCGGACCCCGCCGCACCGGACGGGGCCGTTGAGCACCCCGCTCTTGTCCTTGCCGCCCGGGATGGGAACAATGCCGCGCGCGAACACCGGAAAGCCGTGCGCGCGCACCTCGGCCACGTCGCGCACCAGGCCGTCCACCACGAAGCCGGCGATGCCGCGGCGCTGGGCCCAGGCGCAGACATTGCCGCCCGACACCGCGCAGTCCCGGTCGCCGGCCTCGACGACGATCACGCTGCCGGCCGGCGCCCGGTGGATGGCCGCGTGCAGCATCAGGTTGTCGTGCTGGCCGCACCGCACCGGATAGGCGGGGCCCGCGATCCGCGGGATCGGCATCCAGACCGGCCGGATCCCGGCGTCCATGACGCGATCGCGGGTCAACACGTCGGCCAGGGTCGTCGGGCTCAGGCGACCGAACGCGGTCACGTCCATCGCACCCTCCCCCCTCTCACTCCGACATCTTGAGCAGCAACCCGGAGGCACGGGCGCGCTGGACCGCGCCGGCGAAGGCCAGGTGGGCCAGCGCCGCGTAGAGCGCGGCCAGCGCGAACCCCGTCAAGACCGGCCGCGCGAGCGCCGGGGCGAACCCGTAGTGGGCGCGGTACGCGTCCAGGAAGTGGGTCAGCGGGATCCACGTCGCCACCGCCGCCACCGGCTCCGGCAGCACCGTGATTGGGTAGTAGATGCCGGCCAGCACCAGCACCAAGTTCGCGCTGGCCCAGGCGAACGCCTCGGCCCGGTTGCCGAACAGCGTGATCAGCGCGCACACCGTGACGCCGATGATCCACGCGGTGAGGAAGCAGCCAGCCAGGAAGACGGCGAGCGGAGCCGGCCCCGGCGACAGGACATTGACGCCGAAGGCCCAGCGGCCGAGCACGGCCAGCACGCCGAAGATGACCGTCCCGCGCAGCATCCCGACCAGCCAAGCGCCCAGCGTGAGGTGTCGGATGCCGATGGGAGCCAGGAACTGGTGCTTCACGGACTTGGACCAGACGTCGAAGAGGACAGCGTAGGAGACCTCGAGCTGGCAGACCTGGACCACGCTGAGCGCGATGGTCCCCAGCAGGATGAAGGCGGTGTCGGCCGGCGTCAGCGCGAGGAACCGGCCCATCAGGCCGATCGAGACGACGCCCACGATCGGCCAGAAGAGCAGCTCGAAGAAAAAGAAGAGGTTGCGCGAGGCCATCAGGAGGTTCCGGACCGCGAACGCCCACACGGCGAGGACCTCAGCGCGCCAGCTCAACGAACACCTCCTCCAGCTGGGGCTCCCGCACCTGCAGCCCCCGCAGCTGGTTGCCGCCGGCGTAGAGCCGGGCCAGCAGCTCGGGCAGCCGGCGCTCGGCGTCGTCGACGGTGCACTCCACCCAGCCGTCCACCTCGGCGCACCGCAGCACGCCGGGGGCCTCGCGCAGCCACGGCGCCGGCGGCTCCACGCGCAGGGCCACCACGTCGCCCAGGCGGATCCGGCGCTTGAGCGCGTCGGGCGTGCCCCGGGCCAGGATCAGCCCGTCCTTGAGGAAGGCGATCTCGTCGCAGAGCTCCTCGGCCTCCCGCATGTAGTGCGTCGTCAGGAGGATGGTCACCCCCCGCTCCCGGCGCAGGCCGGCGATGTGCGCCCGGATCCGCAGCGAGACGTCGGGGTCGAGGCCGAGCGTCGGTTCGTCGAGGAAGAGCAGCTCGGGGTCGTTCACCAGCGCCTTGGCCAGCGCCAGCCGCTGCTTGAGTCCGGTGGACAGCTCGTTGTAAGGGACCCGCCGGTGGGTGGTCAGCTCGAACATCTCGACCAGCTCGTCCACCCGCCGGGCCAGCGCCCGACCGTGCAGTCCGTAGAGCCGCCCGTAGAAGGCGATGATCTCCCCCACCCGCAGGCTCCACAGGAACGAGGGCCGGCCGCTGGCCATGTTCATGCGCCGGCGGATCCGGGCCGCCTCGCGGCGGACGTCGTGGCCCAGCACGCGCACCTCCCCGCCGTCGGGGACCAGCAGCGTGGCCAGGATGGACAGGAGCGTGGTCTTGCCCGCCCCGTTGGGACCCAGCACGCCGACCACGGCGCCGCGGGGCACCGCGAGCGACACGCCGCGCAGGGCGGGGGTGCGGCGGCGGCTGATCCAGCCCGCGCGGAACGTCTTCACCACCTCGCGGGCCTCGACCGCCAGCATCTGGCGAATGGTACCATGCGGCCGATGACGCCTTCCGAGTGGCGCTGCCCCGTCGATGCGCTGGCGTCGGGACGCACGGCGAAGTTCCGGCTCCGCTGCGGCGGCCGCGACGTCGAGGGCTTCCTGCTGCGTGCGGAGAGCGGCTGGCACGCCTACGTCAACCGGTGCCCGCACGCCGGCACGCCGCTCGACCTCTGGCCCAACGAGTTCCTCACCGACGACGGCCGCCTCTTCGTGTGCGCCACCCACGGCGCCCTGTTCGATCCCGCGACCGGCGCCTGCCTAGCCGGCCCCTGCGCCGGCGACGCGCTCACCCCGATGCCCGTGCGCCGGGAGGGCGAGGTGGTGGTGGTTTCCTGCCCCGACGGCTCGGTACCGGCGGGGTCGGGACGGCGGTCAGGACCGCCGGCGCCATGAGCGGCGACAAGCGCATCGGGCTCGGCGAGGTACCGCGCTACGTCACCAGCGGCCAGCGCGTCGGCATCGGCGGCGGTCCGGTGATGATCACGCCCACCGCGCTGATCCGCGAGGTGATCCGCAGCGGCGTCCGCGACCTGCACCTGGTGGCTTCCTCCACCGGCGGCTTCGGCATCGACCTGCTCGTCGGCGCCGGCTGCGCGGCGTCGGTCGAGTTCGCACAGATCGTGCTCAACGAGTTCGGCCCCGCCCCCAACTTCCGCCGGTGGGCCGAGACCGGCCGGCTGCGCTGCCTGGACCACTCCTGACCCGGCCTGCTGGCCGGGCTCCAGGCCGGAGCCCAGGGCGTGCCGTTCATGCCGGTGGCCGGCCACGTCGGCTCCGACTACGAGCGGCTGCGCCCCGACTTCAAGGTGATCCCGAACCCGTTCGATCCTTCCCGCCGGGTGATGGTCGTCCCCGCCATCCGCTGTGACGTGAGCCTCGTCCACGCCCTGGCCGCGGCGCCCGACGGCACCCTGCTCCTCGATCCGATGGAGGACGACGCGCTGCTGGCCCAGGCCTCCGACGTCGTCGTCGCCTCGGCCGAGCGCGTCGCCGCGGCCGACGAAATCCGGCGCGCCGCGACCGGGCTCGTCCTGGAAGGGATCCACGTCACCGCCGTCGTCGAGGTCCCGCGCGGCGCGCACCCCACGCTGGTCCGCGGCGCTTACGACCTGGACGCCCGGCACCTGGAGGAGTACGTCGAGGCCGCGTGCGGCGACGCCCGCTTCCGCGAGTACCTGGAGCGCTACGTGTTCGGGCCCAAGGACCACGCGGCGTACCTGGCACTCGTGGACTCCCCACGGGCGGGCGCCTGAGCGACCGACATCGCGCGCGTGACCGCCACCGTCGACCGCCCGACCTGGACCACCGCGGAGCTGATGGCGACGGTCATCGCGCGCGAGGTCCGCGACGGCGAGACGGTCGCCGTCGGCACCCTGGCGCCCGTCCCGGCCAGCGGGGTCCTGCTGGCGCACTTCACCCACGCGCCGAACGCCCGCGTGGTGATCCTCAACCATCCCGACTACTGGCCCTTCCGCTACGGGTCCAAGGAGTTCTACGACTTCGCCCAGCGGGGTGGCTTCGACCTGTTCTTCCTCTCCGGCGGCCAGATCGACCGCCACGGCAACCTGAACCTGATCGCCGTGGGCGACCCCGACCGGCCTCGGGTGCGACTCCCGGGCGGGGCCGGCTCGGCCATGCTCTACTATTTGCCGCGCCGGGTGATGCTCTTCCGGATGGACCACTCGCCGCGCGTGTTCGTCGAACGTGTGGACGTCGTGGCCAGCCCCGGCTCGAGCCCGCCCGACGTCGTCCGGCCCGGCGGCCCCTGGAAGTGCGTCACCCCGCTCTGCCTCTTCCGCTTCGACCCTGAGCGGAGGCGGCTGCTGGTGGAGTCCGTCCACCCCGGCGTCGACCGCGAGACGCTGGTCCGCCGGACGGGATTCCCGCTGGAGTGGGCGCCCGAGGTCTCCACCACGCCCCCGCCCACGTCCGAGCAGCTCGCCGTCCTGCGCAGCCGCGTCCGCGAAGCCGTGGCCAGGGTCTACCCGCGCTTTGCCGCCTCCGCCTTCGCCGGCTGAGGCCGCGAGCGGCGCACGCACCCGCTCACCGCGCGCGAGCCCTCCGGCCCTCGAAGCGGGACGAGCGGCGCAGCCCGGCGCGGTGGGGCACGAGCCAGAAGAGCACGACCAGGATGCGCAGCCTGTCGACGGTGGAGGTCAAGGTCCCGGCCGGACCCGCCGCCGGCCCCCGCAGGACCGCGGGCGCACCCTCAGTCGGCGACGTTCGAGTAGAGTCGCCGCCCGCCCGCCTCGACCAGCAACCGCACCGTCCCCGCCGGCAGCCGGGCGACCACGCTGCGCTCGGGCCCCACGGTGGAGATCAGGAAGTGACGACCCGGTCCGCGCCAGGCCGCGACCAGCCGCTCGGCGTCCCAGAACAGCGGCCGCGCGTCGGGAAAGCTCGCGCCGAATGCGAGGTTCGACTGCAAGCCGCCGACGACGACCACCGGCCGGCGCCAGGCGAGCAGCAGCGAGGCGGTGTTCTCGAGCGGTCCCTCGTGGACGACCAGGTCGTCGGGGCCGGCCCGGTCGAGCAGCGCCGCCGTGACCGGTGTGGCGGCCCGAGCACGGGCGAACTCCACCATGCCGCGGCCGGCCACCGGCAGGAACGCCAGCGCTCCCGCCACCGCGACGGCGATGCCGAGTTCGGGCTGCCGCCGCCAGAAGGCGACGGCGAGACCGGCCGACGTCAGGCCGAGGATCGCCGCCGTCCAGGCCAGCGCCGACCGGAAGACGGCCAGCGAGCCGACGCCGGACGCCGCGCCCCGGGCGACGGCGTTGCGCGTCGCGACGTCGAGGGTCGCCAGGGCGTGGTCGAAGGCCTGGAGCACGCCCAGCCGGGCCAGGGCGGCGACCAGCGCCCCCGCCGCGAAGACGACCAGCACCGGCGCCAGCAGCGTCCGCACCGCCGGCGCGCCCGGCTCGGCGGTGATCGCCTCGTCCCAGATCCGCGCGACGAGCAGGGCCAGGGCCGGGAACGCCGGCAGGCCGTAGTGCGGGAGCTTGAACGGCGACACGGTGAAGAAGCCGACGACGAGGAGGGCCCACACGGCGAGCAGGAGCCAGAGCCGCTCCCGCGGGTCGCGGCGGGAGCCGCGCAGCGCGCGGGCCAGCGCCCACGGGACCGCCGCCGCCCAGGGCAGGAAGGCGACCGCGGTGACGGCGACGAACTCGAGCGACGACAGCGGGACGTCCTCGTCCGGGAACACGCGCCGCCGGAGGAGGTTGAGCCAGTGGTTGTCGACGGCGGTGTACCAGAGGAAGCCGGGGTTGCGGGCTTCGACGGCGAGGTACCAGGGCAGCGCCACCGCCACCAGGGCCGCCGGCCCCCACCACGGCACCCAGGGCCCGAGCGGCCGCTCCCGGGTGATGGCGAAGAAGAGCCCGACCGCGGCCAGCGGGCCGATGACACCGAGGGCGTCCTTGGCCAGCGCCGCCAGCCCCAGCGCCACGTAGAACAGCGCCAGGCCCCGCCGGCCGCCGCGCCCGAGGTAGGCGGCGGCGAACCCGGCCCAGGCCACGGTGAGGCACAGCAGGAACAAGAGGTCCGGCTTGACCAGCCGCGCGTAGGTGAAGACGCCGAGGTTGGCGGTCACGATCAGCCCCGCCAGCAGCCCCACCCGGGCACCGCCCATCAGCACGCCCAGCCACGCCGTCGCCGCCGCGCAGGCCACCGCGCTCGCGGCGGACCAGAACCGGGCGGCGCCGGGCGTGGGCCCTGCGACGCTCACGGGCAGCGTCATGAGCCAGTAGAGCAGCGGCGGCTTGTCGAGATACCGGACACCGTTGAGCCGGGGCGTCAGCACATCGCCGCCGGCGACCATGGTGCGGGCGACCTCGACGTGCACGCCCTCGGGTGGATCGAGGAAGGGCGCGTCGCCGAGCCCGATGAAGTAGAGCGCGACGGCGACGACCGCCACGCCCACCGGGATCAACCGCATCCCGGGGCTAGGTCACCCGGACGACGACGTCGCTGGGCAGTCGCTCGAGAAAGGCCTGCAGGGCCCGCTCCAGGTAGGCCGGGTCGCGCGATTCGAGCGTGACCTTCACCCGATACTCGGGGTTGCCGAACTCGGGATAGGAGCCGAGCAGCAGCGCCGGGTACTCGGCCAGCAGCGCGTTGAGATACTCGGCCAGGGTCCCCTCCCCGATCCGCACGAAGACCGTGCGGAGGTGGATCGGGTCGTCGCGGAACCGCTCGCGGATCGCCTCGAACTTCTGACGGAAGATCTCCGGTACCCCCGGCAGGACGTAGACGTTGCCCACCTGGATGGTGGGAAACCACCGGCTGTCGGCCGCCACCAGCCGCGCGCCCTCGGGCACTTCGGCCATCTTCAGGTGGGCCTCGGTGAGACGCCCGCCGTAGTACGCCTCCAGCAGGGCCACCAGCTGCGGATGCCGCACGACCGGCACGCCCATGGCGCGGGCCACGCCCTCGATCGTGACGTCGTCGTGCGTGGGCCCCACCCCGCCCGACGTGAACACCACGTCATGGCCGGCGCTCGCCGCTCGGACCTCGCTGGCGATGGCCGGCACTTCGTCGGGCACCACGCTGATGCGCCGGACATCGACGCCCAGCGCCCGCAGCTCGCGGCAGAGGTAGGCGGCGTTGGCGTCCTCGATCTTGCCTGACAGGATCTCGTTGCCGATCAGCACGATGGCCGCGGTCTTCGGCATGGCCGGTCGAGATTGTACAATGCGGGCAGCATGATCACGTGGGCCCAGGCCCTCGTCCTGGGGGTCGTCCAGGGCCTGACCGAGTTCCTCCCGATCTCCTCGTCGGGTCACCTGATCCTCGTGCCGTATCTGTTCGGCTGGCACGACCAGGGCCTGGCCTTCGACGCGGCCATTCACCTGGGGACGATCGCCGCGCTCCTCGCCTATTTCCGGCGGGAGCTGCTCGCGCTGGTGTCGGGCGCGCTGTCGCGCCGGTTAGGGGTGCTGGTGATCCTGGCCAGTGTTCCGGCCGGAGTGGCCGGACTCGCCCTCGGGCCGTGGATCGAGGTGCAGCTCCGCTCGCCGCTGGTGGTGGCGGCCTCCACGGCGCTCTGGGGCCTCGTGATGCTGGCGGCCGACCGCCGCGCTCCGAAGGCCCGGCCGGGCGCCGGTGACGCGCTCGAGCGCGTCACGGCGGCCCAGGTCGTCCTCGTCGGATGCGCGCAGGCGCTGGCGCTGGTCCCGGGCACCTCGCGCTCGGGCATCACCATCACCGCCGGGCTGCTGGGCGGGCTCGACCGGGCCACGGCCGCCCGGTTCTCCTTCCTGCTCGCCATCCCGATCACGACCGCGGCCGGCGCGCTGAAGATGGTGGAGCTGCTCGAGGCCGGGGTCCCGACCGCCGGGCACGGGCCGCTGCTGGTCGCCGTCCTGACCGCCTTCGGGTCGGGCTGGGCGGCGATCTGGTTCCTCGTGAGCTACCTCAAGCGGCGGTCGCTGATACCCTTCGTCCTCTACCGGCTGCTCCTCGCCGCCGCCATCCTCGCCCTAACCTTCAGGGGAGTTTGAGGGGGGACCGCCTCGGGTCCCCCCTCATGATGGTCGATGCCGTGGGTGCACCAACCGAGACCTCAGCGCGAGTTTGAGGGGGGACCGCCTCGGGTCCCCCCTCATGATGGTCGATGCCGTGGGTGCACCAACCGAGACCTCAGCGCGGGTTTGAGGGGGGACCGCCCGCACGGCCGCCTCGGGTCCCTACGATGACCTCACGCGGTCCGGCGCCGCGCGCGCCATGGCGCCGAAAAGCTTCTCCCGCGAAAAGGGCTTGGCCAGCACCACGTCGACCAAATCGGCCGATCCGGCCTCGACCTCCTGCGCCCAGCCGGTGAGCAGCACCACCGGCACCGGGCGGCGGCGCTTCAGCTCGGCGGCCAGCGCGAGCCCCGTCATGCCCGGCATCCCGAGGTCGGTGATGACGAGGTCCACCGGCTCGCGCTCGAACAGGCCGATCGCCTCCCGGCCCGAGGCGGCGCCCAGCACGTGGTGGCCAGCGTGGGTCAGCACGGCCCGCACGAGGTCGAGGACCTCCGGCTCGTCCTCCACCACCAGCACCCGGAGCGGCTCGAGCACCGGCAGAAACACCGGCGCCGGACCCGCCTCCCCGCTGACGGCCGGAAAGGTGAGCGTGAAGGTCGTGCCCGCGCCCTCCCGGCTCTCCAGCGCGATCGTGCCGCCGTAGCGGTGGACGATCTCCTGGGCCAGCGACAGGCCCAGGCCGGTGCCGCCCTCGGCGGCCCGGGTGGTGAAGAACGGCTCGAAGGCCAGGCGCTGCACCTCGGGGCTCATGCCCCGCCCGGTGTCGCGGATGGCGATCCGCGCCCGCTCGCCGTCGCCGTCGATGGCGATGGTCAGTCGCCCGCCCTCCGGCATCGCGGCCAGCGCGTTCTCCAGGATGTTGAGGAGCGCCTCGCGGACCTCGCTGGCCACGGCCAGGATGGGCGGCGCCGGCTCCACCCGCAGGTCGATCTCGTATCGCACGCCGCGGCGGGCCGCCTCGTTGTCCCACTGGGGCCGCGTCAGGGCCAGCAGCTGCTCGACGACTTCCCGGAGCTCGACCGCCTCCGGTCCCCGGACCCGGGTCGGACGGGAGTACTCCTGCAGGCGCCGTACGGTCCCGACGCTGTCGGCCGCGCCCTGGTTGATGACCTTCAGCGCGTGGGCCAGCTCGGCCGGATCGACCGTCTCGCCGGCCTCCAGCCGCTCCAGCAGCATCTCCGTCCAGCCCAGCACCGGTGTCAGCCGGTTGTTGATGTTGTGGGCCACGCCCGCGGCCAGTGACCCGAGCGTGCGGAACTTCTGCTCCCGGATGACCCGGAAGCGGAGCTCGTGCTCGGGGCTGATGTCGCGGAAGACGCCGATCCGCTGCACGCCCTGCTCGCCGCGGTCCACGGTCCCGAGCGAGAGGTGGACCGGCCGCGGCTCGCCGGCCCGGGTGATCAGCAGCAGCTCGCCGTGGAACTGGGGGTTCCGCAGACGCGCCATGAGCGCGGCGGTGTCCTGGGCCGAGGAGAGGAAGTCCGTCCACCGCTGCCCGGTGAGGTCCTCGCCGGCGGCGCCCACCATGTCGTGGAACGCGCGGTTGGCGAAGAGCAGCCGATCTTCGAGGTCGCTGACGATGACGCCCTCGCCGATGCGGCGGACGACGTCGGCCAGATCCCGGGCCTCGCCCTCCAGCCGGGCGTGCTCGAGAGCGGCCGCGATGCGGTCGGCCACGATCAGGAGCAGCCGCTGGGCCCGGGCGTCGATCCGTCGCGTGCGGCGGGCCACCTCGAGGACGCCGATCCCGTGGCCGCCGATGATGAGCGGCGCGGCCATGAGGGACCGGAATCGCTCGCGCCGGACGATGGGATTGGTGACCCGCGGGTCCTCGGCGGCACCGTCGGCGATGACCACGGGGGTCCGCGTGCCCAGCGCCTGGCCGGCGGCGCCGGCGCCGAGCGGCACGCTGAGGGTATCCAGAGCGCCGCCGAAGCCCACCGCGGCCCTGGCCCGCAGCACGCCCCGCGCCTCGTCGGCCAGCAGGATGGCGGCGGCGTCGGCCCCGAAGGCGTCGGCCACGATCTCCACCATGCGCTCGAGCAGGGCCTCGGGCCCGGCCGCGCTCAGGCCGGCCTGGGCGATCTGGGCCAGGGCCTGGATTTCGCTGGTCCGCCGCTCGAGCAGGCGCCGGGTGACCAGTGTGCGGGCCCGGGCCACCAGCTCTTCGGGCAGGAACGGCTTCGTCATGTAGTCGTCGGCGCCGTCCCGCAGGCCGCGCACCCGGGCCGAGGGGCTGGACAGCGCGCTCAGCACCAGGATCGGCGTGTCCCGCAGGTCGGCGTGGGCCCGCAGGCGTTCGATGACGTCGTAGCCGCTCATGCCCGGCAGCATGAGGTCCAGCACCAGGAGGTCGATGTCGGGGGTGGCGTCCAGCGCCGCCAGCGCCGCCTCGCCGCTGCCGACTGACTCGACCTGGTAGCCCTCGCCCTCGAGCAGGTCGGCCAGCAGCACCGAGGTGTCGCGGTTGTCCTCCACGACCAGGACGCGCGCCGTCTCGCTCACCGCGCGGTGGCTCCGGTGGCCAGGGCGCCGGTGATGACCCGGGCCAGCTCGTCGGGCGTGAAGGGCTTGGCCAGGTAGGCGTCGCAGCCGGCGTGCAGCGCCGACTCCCGCTCCTGGGTACGGGCCAGGGCCGACACCGCGATGATCGGCACGTGGCGCGTCTCGGGGTGCAGCCGCAGCCGCCGGGCGACCTCCCACCCCGACATGCCGGGCAGCATCAGGTCGAGCAGGACCACCGCCGGCCCGTCCTTGACCGCCGCTTCCAGCGCGGTGGCGCCGTCCGGACAGACGCGCGCCACCCCGCCCAGCAGGTCCTCCACCACCGCCCGCATCAGGTCCTGGCTCCGGGGATCGTCCTCCACGATCAGGACCTCGCGGCCGGCCAGCACCGGCTCGATGCCGCTCTCGGGCTCCCCGGCCGGCGCCGCCGGGTGCAGGGTCGCGTCCGCCACCGGCAGCGTAAACGTGAACCGGCTGCCCCGGTTCTCGCCGGCGCTCTCGGCCCGGACGGCGCCGCCGTGCAGCTCGACCAGGCGACGGACGATCGCCAGCCCGAGCCCCGACCCGGCGTGACGCCGCCGGAGCGGGGACTCCACCTGGTAGAACGGGTCCCAGATCCGGGCCAGCTCCTCGGGCGGGATGCCGACCCCCGTGTCCTCCACCGCGATCCACACCTGGTCCTTCTGGCGCCCGGCCCGCACGCGCACGTGGCCGCCGGCCGGCGTGAACTTGATGGCGTTGCCGATCAGGTTGGCCAGGATCTGGTGCAGGCGGGAGGCGTCGGCCTGCACGAGCGGAAGGTCGGCCGGCATCTCGTCGCGGATGGCGATCTGCTTGGCCTGGGCGGCGACCCGCACGGTGGCCAGGACGTTGGCCAGGGCCTGGTGGACGTCGATCGGCCGCGTCTCGAGCTGCACGCGCGCCGCCTCCAGACGGGCGACGTCCAGCAGGTCGTTGATCAGCTCGGTCAGGCGCTGCGCGCTGCGGAAGATCGCCTCCTGATGCTCGAGCTGCTTGGGCGTCAGCGGCCCGTGGACCTGACGCATCAGCAGCCGGCTGTAGCCGACGATGGCCGTCAGCGGCGTGCGCAGCTCATGGCTCACCATGGCCAGGAACTCGCTCTTCAGCTCGTCGAGCCGCCGCAGCTCCTCGTTGATCTGGGCCAGAGCCCGTGCCTCCTGCTCCTTGGCGGCGTAGCCCGTCTCGTACTCTCGAACGATGTCGGCGCTCTCTACCAGCAGCCCGTAGCGGCGGTGGAACGCGAGGAAAGCGACGGTGGCGCCGGCCGCCAGCACGTCCGCGGCCAGGAGCGCCGCCGGGGAGGCCGCCAGCGCGGCGGTCTCGGCCGTCAGGGCCTGGACCATGCCCCGGAGCCCCACCGCGACGAAGATCAGGGCGAGGCCGAGCGCCAGCGGCTCCCGCCGCCGCCGCGGCCGGCGCCCGATCTCGACGGCCACCAGGGCCGCCACCGCGAGGGCGGACACTCCGAGGACCGCGTTGGCCGAGCGTGCGAGAAGTTCGGCGAGGGGCACGACGCCCGAATGGTAAACAGTCGAGCCCCGGCAGGCAAGACGGCTGAAGCGCGTTTCCTGTTTCGTGAAAAAATTACTCCCGCCGTCACGACGCGGCCTCCGCCGCCGGCGCCTCGACCCGCGCCGAATCGGCGCGGATGCGACGCATGAACGGCAGCGCCGGCAGCATCGCGACCGCCACCACCGCCAGCAGCCAGAAGCAGTCGGCGAACGCCAGCACCCGCGCCTGCTCGACGGCCCGCTCGTAGAGCCACGCGGTGGCCTGTCGTCCGGCCGTCCACGGATCGGCGCCGCGGGCGGCGAAGTGCGCGGTAGCCTCGGCCAGGCGCTGCTGCGTCTCCAGGTCCAGCGGGCTCACGTGGGCGACCAGGACGGACTGGTGGTACTGCGCCCGGCGGCCGAGCAGCGTCGTCACCAGGGCGATGCCGGCGCTGCCGCCGAAGTTGCGGACGACGTTGAAGCACGCGGTGGCGTTGGCCAGCTTCTCGCGCGGCACAGTGGCCAGGGCCATCGTGGCCAGCGGGACGAAGAGGAACCCGGTGCCGAAGCCCTGGACGAAGCGGGGCCAGACGAGCGTCCAGTAGTCGGTGGTCGAGGTGACGGCGGACATGGCGAAGCCGGCCACGGCCGTGCAGGTCCAGCCGATCGCCACCAGCAGGCGCTGGTCGCGGCGCACGGCCAGCCGGCCGGCCAGCACCAGCGCGGCGACGTTGCCGAGACCGGCCGGCGCCAGCACGGAGCCGGCCGTCCACGCGTCGTACCGGAGGACCTGCTGGGCGTAGAGGGCGACCAGCAGCATGCTGGAGTTCAGGCCCAGGCCCACGCCCGCCATCAGCACCGTGCCGACAGCGAAGTTGCGGTCGGCGAAGACGCGCAGGTCCAGGATCGGCGCCTCGGTGGTCAGCTGGCGCACCAGGAACAGCACCAGGGCGGCGGCGGCGGTGAGCGCCAGGGCGAGGATGAAGGCCGACGCGAACCAGTCCTCGCGCTCACCGCGGTCCAGGACGAGCTGCAGGGCGCCGAAGCCGGCGGTCATCGCCGCCAGCCCGAGCCAGTCCACCCGGGCCGGACGGGGGAGGTAGGGCGGGTCGAAGAGCACCAGCGCGCCCAGCGCGAAGGCCACCACACCGATCGGCAGGTTGATGAGGAAGATCCACCGCCACGACCACTCGTCGGCGATCCAGCCGCCGAGGGTCGGCCCGACGATCGGCCCCACCATGACGCCGATGCCCCACACCGCGGTCGCCAGCCCGCGCTGCCGGAAGGGAAAGACCTCCCACAGCACCGCCTGCGAGAGCGGGATGATCGGCCCGGCGCCGAGCCCCTGGAGCACGCGGGCCCAGACCAGCGCGTCCAGCGTGGGAGCCAGGCCCGAGAGCAGCGAGGCGAGCGTGAAGACCGTGGTGACGACGAGGAACAGCCGGCGGCGCCCCCACAGCGCGGTGAGCCAGCCGGTGGCCGGAATGGCCACGGCGTTGGCGGCCAGGTAGAGGGTCAACGCCCAGGTGATCTCGTCGGCGCCGGCCGAGAGCGACCCCCGCATGTGGGGCAGCGCGACGTTGACGACGCTCGTGTCCAGGATCTGCATGGTGGTCACGAGCATCACGCTGAAGGTCACCGCCCAGCGCCGGGCCGGCGTCAGCGCGCTCGTCACGCCGGTCAGCGCAGGCGCACGGTGACGACGGCCGACATGCCGGCCCGCAGCAGGTGGGGGTTCGACGCTTCGCCGGCGGCGAGGGCGATCTTCACCGGGATGCGCTGCACGACCTTCACCCAGTTGCCGGTGGCGTTCTCGGGCGGCAGGAGCGAGAAGCGGGCGCCGGTACCGGCCGCGATCGACTCCACGCGCCCCTCCCACCGCCGGTCGGGGAACGTGTCCACCCGCACCTCGGCCGGCAGGCCGGGCCGCATCCCGCCGAGCTGCGTCTCCTTGAAGTTCGCCACCACCCAGACGTCGGTGAGCGAGACGACGGCGAGCAGCGGCTGGCCGACGTGCACCACCTGCCCCACCTCCACCGCCTTGCGGGTCACCAGCCCGGCGATCGGGGCCCGGATCTGGGTGTGCTCGAGGTTGAGCTCGGCCAGGGCCAGGTCGGCGCGCGCCTGCGCGAGCTGGGCCTCGGCCAGGTCGCGCTCCGCCTGGCGCACGCGCACCTCCTCGGCCAGTGCGGCCGCGTGCTGCTCCTGGGCCCGAGCCTCGACCGCGCGGGCGTCGGCGGTGCGCAGGCCGATCTGCTGGGGCTCGAAGCCCGCCTCCCGCATGCGCGCATCGGCCTCGGCGGTCTCCAGGTCGCGGCGCGCCTGGGCC
>DATLZL010000122.1:0-14998 GCA_035574035.1 Binatia bacterium
ACCGGTTTCCCGGCGGCGAGGATGCCGCGGTGGCGCCTGCTCGTCGAGCTGGCCCGCATCGCCGACCCCAGGGATCACTCCGACACGTTCGTGCGGGATGACCCGCGCCCCGGCCTGGCCGAAGCCAGCGAGCGTGTCCGCCACCTCCACCGGGCGCTGGCCAGGTGGTGGGCGGCCTTCTGTTTCTCCCATCCGCGATTGTGGAGGGGGCGAGCCCGGTGCGCCCGGGTCACGGCCCGGGACGCCGCGCGCGTCCTGTTCGTCTGCAAGGGGAACATCTGCCGCAGTGCGTTCGCGGCTCGCCTGGCCGAGATGCTGCTTCCCCCCGAGGTCCAGGTCGCGTCCGCCGGCTACCACCCGGAACCCGACCGGCCGTGTCCCCCCGACGCCCTCCGCGCCGCGGCGGCGCTAGGGGTCGACCTCTCCGCCCACCGTTCCCGGGTCCTCTCCCGGCGCCTGCTGGACGAGGCGGATCTCGTCTTCGTGTTCGACGAAGACAACTACCTGACCCTCCGTCGCTGGTACCCGCACGTTGCAGCGAAGATCCACGTCCTCGGCGTCCTCGGGTCCCGCGCCAATGCCCTCATCCGCGACCCCTACGGCGGGGGCGGCCGCGACGTCGGCGCGGCGTATCGGGCGATCCACGACAGCGTCGTGGCGCTCGCCGCCGCGCGGGTGTCGTCGGCCTCCCCCCACGCCGCCACCCGTCAGACCGGACGTGTCATCCGGCCGGCGGGGACGAGGGCGACCGGCAGGCTGTCGAGATGACGGCGGACGCCACCGGCCTCACGCACCGCACGCTGCAGGGCATGGTGTGGACGGCCAGCGGCGTGGCGGTGGAGGCGGTGCTCCAGTCGGTGGTGATCGCCGTCCTCGCGCGACTTCTCATGCCGGCCGACTTCGGCGTCGTCGCCATGGCGCTCGTCGTTACGGGATTCGTGGCCATCTTCGGGGAGCTGGGTCTGGCCCCGGCGCTCGTCCAGCGATCGCGCCTGGAACCCGCCCACATCCGGACGGCCTTCACGGGCGCCCTGGCGCTGGCCGCGGTCGTTGCCGCCGCGCTCTGGGTCCTCAGCCCGCTGGCGGCCCGCGTCTTCGGCATCCCGGCGGTAACACCGATCGTCCGAGTCCTCGGCCTTTCCCTCCTGATCAAGGCCTGGGGCGCGGTCCCGTCGGCGTTGCTCCAGCGGGCGATGCGGTTCCGCGTCCTCACCGCAGCTGGTGTGCTGTCGTACCTGATCGGCTTCGGCGCCGTCGGGATCGGACTCGCCGTCGGCGGAGCGGGGCCCTGGGCGCTGGTGACCGCGCAGATCGTCCAGGCGCTCGTCTACAGCGTGATCGTCCACGTCGCCTCGCCGGTGTCCCACCGGTTAGCTCTCGACGCCCGCGCGCTGCGTGACCTCGCATCCTACGGCCTGGGGGCCAGCGCGGCCCGGCTGGCGAACTATCTGGCCGTGCGAGGCGACAACCTCGTGGTGGGGCGAGCTCTGGGGGCGACGGCGCTCGGCCTCTACGGCCCCGCCTACCAACTCATGGCGCTACCTGCCGATCTCTTCCAGCGCATCGTGCAGAGTGTCCTGTTCCCCGCTGCCGCCCACGTTCAGGCCGAGCCGGCCCGCCTCGCCGCCGCCTACCGACGTGGACTGGCGATCACCGGGCTGTCCGCCCTCCCGATCACGGGGCTCACGAGCCTGCTCGCCCCGGAGATCGTGCACACGCTGCTCGGGCCCCGGTGGGCCGGGGCAATTGGCCCGCTGCAGATCCTGGCCGCCGGCATGTTCTTCCGCGTCGGCTACAAGACGAGCGTCGTGTTCGTGAAGGCGGCCGGCGCCGTGCGCCCGTTCGCCGCCCGGCAGCTCGCCTACCCGGTCCTGGTCCTCGCCCTGGCCTCGTTCGGCGCCCGCTGGGGCCTGGAAGGCGTCGCGGCGGGGGTGGTGGTTGCGCTCGCCGTCCATTACGCGCTCCTGACCACGCTCGGCCTCCGCGTCGCGGGGCTGCGGCTCCGGGACTACTTCGCCGCTCACGGGCCGGCCCTCCGGCTCAGCGTGGCTCTGGTCGGGCAGGCGTGGCTAGCCGTCACGCTCATGCGCGAGGCGGGGAGCGCCCCCTGGGTCGTCCTGGTGGTGGTGGCGACGTCCACCACCCTGGTCGGCGCGGGCCTGTTCCGGCGCATTCCGGACCACGTGCTGGGCGCCGAGGGCCGCTGGTTCTGCCGTTCGGTGGCGCGCTCCCTGGCGCTCGCCCGGCTCGGCTCCGGGGCCCTGGCCCGCTCCTGATGTCCATCGAGGCAACCATGGCACGACTGACGTCCACGATCGGCCGCCATCTGCCGTGGCTGTGGCCGTTCTACGTCGAGGCCCGCCTCCTCGCCCACGCCCTCCGCCAGGGGCTGTGGCGCCCGCTCTCGCCGCGGGGCCGGCGAGCGACACACGAACAGGGCACCCTCACGTGGTCCACGCGCTTGCCGGAGGCCCTCGACGCCGCCGAGCTCGTCGGCATCCTGCGGCGAGCGGGCGTGCGCGTGCACGAAGGGGGCAACGCCTTCTACCTGCCGCCCCAGCCGCGATTGGCTGACGTGCTGGGTGAGGCGGTCGAGCGCTACCCTCCGGGAAGCGGGTTCAAGGTCCTGCGCGACTTCGGCCGTCTCGACGAGGTTCATTACCTGCATCCGCGCCGGCAGACCCGGTTGCGCCGCCGCCTGATCGGCCGTCCGCAGGACCAGCTCGTCGCCGCCAACTACCTCCACCGGCTCGGGTACGGCCCGCGTGTCTGGGATGTCTGCCGGCTGCGGGCGCGACCGCTCGCCATGACGGCGTTCGTGGTCCAGCACGTGGAGGGAACAGTGCCCACTACGGACGAATGCCGGGCGTTCATGCAGCGGCTGCGGGCGACGCTGGCGGCGACGGAGCTCCGGATCAGCGTGCCGGACTGGGAGCACCACAAGGACTTCCGATGCCCGAGCTGCAACGGCAACCTCTTGCGCGATGCCTCGGGCCGCCTGAGCTTCGTGGACTTCCAAAACTTCAGCATTCGCCACCCCCGACGCTTGCTGGCGGCGACCATGACGAGCGGCGTCCCGCTGGAAACGATCGACTCCTCCGGGCGCATCGGGAGCCTCCGGGACCGCCTCCGGGAGCACGGGGTGGAGCTGCGCAATCGCCTGGTGCTTCACCTCGGCTGCCGGAACGGACTCCTCCTGCGTCAGGCGCTGGCGGCCGGCGCCTGGTGGGGCCTGGGCTGGGACGCCGAGCCCGCGGCTCGGGAGGCGGCAGCGATCGCCACGGCCTGCGGCTTCACACGGGTCGATATCGGCCCGACGGCCGCCGGGGAGGCGCTCGACGTCGCGGCGGTCATCCCCGCCTGGCTGCGCGATCACCTGCCCGAGGCCGTGGTGGTCGTCCACCTCGGTCAGGTGGCAGGTCTCGTCCCGCACACGCTCGGCGACATGCCCTGGCGAGCCCTGGTTCTCGAGAGCGATCGGCCCGAAGCCCTGGAGTCCGCGACCGCCCGGGTCGCCGCCGGGCGAAGGGCATGCGCCGTCATCCGCGAGCCGGCCTGGACTCCGGTCAGGAGAGTATTCATCGACCATCGGTGAGTGACCTGACGTGCGCGCAGGACCGACCGCTCCGGGGGGGGCCGGCGCGCGGCGCGCCGGCCGTGTGGGGAACAAGATGCCGCGCTACCTGTTCGTCGTGTCCCGGCGGGATCAAACGCTCTACAGCGTGCTGAAAGAGCGCTTTGCCGACGATCCGAACGTCGAGGTCATCCTCGACCGCCGGCGGCCGGGCCCGGCCCGGCCGCCGCCGCACCACCACGAACGCCGCACCCGACCGGGGCTGGACCGGGAGCTCGAGACGCACTCCTATGCGATCGTGGTCCTGCCGTAGAGTGCGCGGGACGGTCGGTTCAAGCGGTTTCGCCCGGCGGCGCGGGGCGCTGAAGGTGGTTCAGGCGCGACGAGCGCTTGCGGCCCCCGGGTCTCCCGTTTGCGGCGTCGTTCGCGTACCGCTGGAGCTTGTACTGGAGTCCGCGGACACTGATCTGCAAGATCTTCGCCGCCTTCGATCGGTTGCCGTCCACGCGCTCCAGGGTGTCTAGGATGTATCGCTTCTCCATCTCGTGCAGCGACATCCCGACCGGGCCCGGTGGGGCCGACGGTGAGGCGCCGTACGCGATCGACGGGAAGTGGTCGCTGTCCAGCACCTTGCCCTCGGCGAGTAGGACGGCCTGCTCGAGACAGTTCTCGAGCTCGCGGACGTTACCGGGCCACGGATAGGCGAGGAAGCGGGCCATGGCGCGTTCCGTGAGGCCCTCGATCTGCTTCCGGTACTGGCCGGCGAACCCGCGCAGGAAATGGTCGACGAGGAACGGGATGTCTTCCTTGCGCTCGCGGAGCGGCGGGATGTCGATCGTCACCACGGCCAGCCGGTAGTAGAGGTCCTCCCGAAAGAGGCTGCGGCGGACCATATCCCGGAGGTCGCGGTTGGTGGCCGAGATGATGCGGACATCCACCCGCTGCGGCTGCGTCCCGCCCACCATCGTGAACTCACGGGTCTGGATGACGCGGAGGAGCTTGGCCTGTAGGTGCAGGGGCATCTCGCCGATCTCGTCGAGGAACAGCGTCCCGGTATGAGCCCGGCTCAGCACGCCGGGGACCGTGGCCACCGCCCCCGTGAACGCCCCCCGCACGTGGCCGAACAGCTGGCTCTCCATCAAGCCGTCGGGGATCGCCGTGCAGTCGACGGCGACGAACGGCTGCGTCCGCCGAGGGCCGTTGTGGTACAGGATGCGGGCGATGAGTTCCTTCCCCGTTCCGTTCTCGCCCTGGATGAGGACGCTGGCGGTGGCTTCGGCGATCTTGCGGATCAGCTCGTAGACACGGATCATGCGCGGTGCGCGCCCGGCCAGGTAAGGCGAGACGGCACGGCGCGCCCAGTGCGGCCCTTCGGAGAACACGTCGGCGGACAGCCCGGAAGTCTCCATCAGGACGCCCGGCGACTGAGTTATCGCAGAGCGGTGCCACTTTGTCAAGCCCAAATCCGCCCGGCGTCGTCGCAAGGCAGGGTCGGAGTTTTTCATTGACCCGGCGCGAAGTTACCGGACCCTGGAGCGAAGGGCTGTCAGGAAACCCGACACCCGTTACCGGCGCCCTGACTTCCAGTGCCGGCAGACCCGGCGCAGCCCGCACACGCGGCACACGGGGTGGCGACGGTCCCGGCAGTCGCCGGCCATGCGCGTGTGGCAGAGCGCGAAGTCGTACTTCACGGGATCGGCGGGGTCGAGCGCGGCCAGCGCCGCCGTGATCTCCTCGGCCATGCGCCAGGTCCGCGCGCGGCGGCGCGTCAGCCCGATCGCGCGGCTCATGTTCTCGACGTGGGTGTCGACGGGGATCAGCAGCCGGGCCGGCGCCACGCTGGTCCACAGCCCGAAGTCCGGCGGCTCGCGCCGCACCATCCAGCGCAGGAACAGCAGCAGGCGCTTGCAGGGCCCGCCCGCCGACGGCAGCGGGAACAGGTGGCGGTAGCCCCGCGACGGACGGCCGCCGCGAAACACCGCGCGCAGGTCGGCGTCCAGGAAGGCCCGCGCGAAGTGCTCCAGGGCCGGCGCGATCGGGCCTCGCCCGCCGGCGTCCCCGGCCAGGAAGCACCGCTCGAACGAGCCGTACCGCTCGAGCACCTGGCGCGCGGCCAGGCAGAAGGCGGCGATGTCCCGGGGGCGGTTGAAGCGGTACCGAAAGCCGGCGAACCGGCCGGCGTCACGGGTCGGCTCGAAGCCGGCCACGAAGGCGGCCGGTGAGGGCCCCATCGCCGCCAGCACGCGCTCGAGCGCCCGCGAGAAGAGCTCCACCCGGCCGTAGGCCAGGCACGCGGTCAGCAGGGCCACGATCTCCCGGTCGCGAGGATCCGGATAGCGGAGCGGAAAGCGGATGGCATCGCGCGCCACGCGCGCGGGATAGTCGAACTGGCGGTAGAGCCGCTCGAGCGGGTCGCGCAGAGCGCCGGCGCGGGTCACTCTCGCGGCATGATATCATGCCGCCCCGATGCAGAAGGTCCGCCGCGTCGGCGTCGCCGGTCTCGGCGTCATCGGCCGTGCGGTGTGCCGGGCGCTCGATATCGGGATTTCCGGTCTCGTGCTCGCCGGCGGCTTGGCCCGTGACCGGGCGCGCGCCGAGGCGTTCCTGTCCGGCCTGCAGACGTCCCCACCCTTCCTGCCGCTCGCCGACCTCATCGCCGCCTCCGACCTGATCGTCGAGGCCTCGACCCGCACCCACCTGGAAGAGCTCGCCCCGGCCGTGCTGGAGGCGGGCCGGGATCTCGTGGTGCTCTCGTGCGGGGCGCTGCTCGACCACCCGGAGTGGGTGGATCTCGCCGAGGCCCGCGGGGCCCGCATCCACGTCCCCTCCGGTGCGATCGCCGGCCTGGACGGCGTGAAGGGGGCGCGCCTCGGGGCCGTGACCCAGGTCACGCTGGAGACGCGCAAGCCGCCCCGGGGACTGGCCGGGGCGCCGGGGATCGTCGAGCGCCGGATCGACCTCGACGCGCTCGGCGAGGAGACGCTGGTCTTCGAGGGCCCGGCCCGGGAGGCGTGCCGCGCCTTTCCCGCCAACGTCAACGTGCTGGCCGCGCTGGCGCTGGCCGGCATCGGACCCGAGAAGACCCGGGCGAAGATCTATGCGGTGCCGGGGCTCCGGTTCAACCGTCACCGGATCCGCGTCGAGGGCGAGTTCGGCCGCCTCAGCATCGAGGTGGAGAACGTGCCGTCAGAGAACCCCCGTACCGGCCGCCTCTCCTACCTCTCGACGATCGCCTTCCTGCGCGACCTGGCCGCGCCGCTCCGGATCGGAACCTAGCGGCGCGGCGCCGGACCCGGCGTCAGCGCGTTCTGGGCCTGCCCGAGCAGCCAGCCCGCCACCCGCTCACCCACCATCTGGCCGACGACGGCGCCAATGGGGCCGCCCACCGCCGCTCCGGCCGCGGCCAGCGCCTGGCCGGCGGCCTGGGTAGCGAAGCCCCCGGCCATGCCGAGCGCAGTCTGCGCCGCCATCTGTCCCATCAGACCTTCGATCTCCGGCATCACCACGCGCTGGTAGCCGGCCGGCGGCTCGAACAGTTCCGCGGGCTGGGGGTCGGGCCGGTAGTCGCGCCAGTCCACCGACAGGTCGCCGTCCTGCATCCGCACCGGGGCCCCGCTTTCGCCGTCCACCCAGTAGAGCGCCGTGCGGCCCTCGGCGCTGACCTCGTACTTGTCGCACCTCCGCCCGCCCAGCATCTCGGAGCCGAGGTAACGCATCGCGACAGCGGGGGCCGGGCGGCGGCCGGTCGGGTCCGACGCCGGCAGCTTCCGCTCCAAATACATCCGGTCCTGGGGCTGGCCGAGCGGCGGCATGACGAGGTAGGCGACGCCGCGGTCCGGCCGCTCGATGATCGTGATCTCGTGGCCGTCCGCCCGCATCTCGGTCCGCGCGCGGCCCGAGTCGACGAACCGCCGCAGGACGACGGCGTTGCTGCCTTGCCGCATCACCACCTCGACCCGGTACTGCCCGGGCTCCCGCCACTGCGGGGCGGCCGGGACCTGCGCGCTCGTCGGACGGACGACGGCGACGGCGGCCAGGACCAGCAGCCCCACGATCCGGGACCGTGCACGCATCGAAAGCCTCCCTACCCGGCGCCGAACCCGCGCGCCATGAGGCTGGCCGCGAAGACGATGGCGACGGCCAGCGCGAGCTGGACGTGGTTGACGGCCCGCAAGGTCGGAGCCGCCGAGGTGTCCAAAGGCTCGCCGCGATGGAGCCGCCGGCGCCAGCCGATGAAGGTCAGCATCGGCCAGAGCTCCAGTCCGAACACGGCGGCGAAGAGGCCCATCTTGAGCCAGAACATCCCCGAGGCGAGGTAGAAGGCCGTGCCCTTCTCGAGCCCGGCGAACGCCCGGAGCAGGCCGCTCGCGATCAGCAGGAGCGCGGCGATTCCCCAGGCGTTGTCGGCGGCGAACAGGCGGCGGAGGCCGGCCGCGTCGAGCGGGCCCCGCAACGCCCGGCCGCGGGCCGTCACCGCCCCCAGGGCCAGGGCCACGGCCAGGACGTGGACCGCCGACACCAGCGCGGAGGTCAGACCCGCATCGCCTCCAGGTAGCGCTCGGCTTCCAGCGCCGCCATGCAGCCCGAGCCCGCCGCGGTGACCGCCTGCCGGTAGGTGAAGTCCTGCACGTCGCCGGCGGCGAACACGCCCGGCACCGAGGTCTGCGTGGTGCCCGGGGTGACGCGGATGTACTCGTTCGGGAGCAGCTCGATCTGGCCGCGGAACAGGCCGGTGTTGGGCTGGTGGCCGATGGCGATGAAGACGCCGTCCACCGGGCGCTCGGTGAGCGCGCCGGTCTTGACGTCACGCAGCCGAACCCCGGTGACACGTCCCTGGGCGGGATCGAGGATGTCCTCCACGGTGGCGTTCCACACGAACTGGATCTTCGGGTTCCGGAAGGCCCGCTCCTGCATGATCTTGGAGGCCCGCAGCACCTCCCGCCGGTGCACCACGGTCACCGACCGGCCCAGCCGGGCGAGGTAGAGCGCCTCCTCCATGGCCGAGTCGCCGCCGCCCACGACCAGGATGTCCTGGTCCTTGAAGAAGAACCCGTCGCAGGTGGCGCAGGTCGACACGCCGCGCCCCATGAGCGCCTGCTCGGCCGGCAGGCCCAGGAGCTTCGCCGACGCGCCGGTGGCGATGATGACGGTGTGGGCCTCGAACAGGCGCTCCCCCGCCCAGACGCGGAACGGGCGGGTGCCGAAGTCCACCCGGGTGGCGTCCTCGCCGACCATCTCAGTGCCGAAGCGCTCGGCCTGCTTGCGGAAGGCCTCCATCAGGTCCGGCCCCATCAGGCCGTCCACGAAGCCGGGGTAGTTCTCCACCAGGGTCGTGAGCATGAGCTGGCCGCCGGCCTGCACCCCGGTCAGCATCAGCGGGGCCAGGTTCGCGCGGGCCGCGTAGATGGCGGCCGTGTATCCGGCCGGTCCCGACCCGATGATCAGTACCTTGCGGGGGGTCGTCATCTCGGCTCGCTCCTCCTCCGGCTGAGATGCCCGCCGGCGCTCCGGCGATTCACGGGCCGACGCCCAGGATCGGCCGCAGCTCGTCGAGGTCACGGATCTCGATGTCGGGCGCCGGGATTCCGGCCGGCCGGACTTCACACTGCGGGTTCAACCAGGCCGTGCGCAACCCGGCCGCGTGGGCACCGGCGACGTCGATGTCGACCCGGTCGCCCACGAACAGCGCCTCGGCCGGCGCCACGCCGAGCCGGCGCAGCGCCTCGGCGAAGATGGCCGGCGCGGGCTTCCGCCAGCCCACCGCGTCGGAAACCACCACGGCGTCGAACAGGTGCGCCACCCCGGCGTCCTCCAGGATGCCCAGGGCCGTGGGCGAGTAATCGAAGTTGGAGACGACGGCCAGCCGGTACCGGCGCGCCAGCTCGGCGAGCAGGGCCCCATGGTGCGGCGGGAACTCGGCGGCCTTGCTGAGCTCGCGCCGGTGCGTCTCGAGCAGCGCCTGCCAGAGGTCGGGAGGACAGGCTTCGGGATCGAGGCGGATGCAGCGGAAGAGATGGGCGAAGCGCTCGGCCGCCGCCACCTCGCGGTGGTCCAGGCTGCGGCGGCGCTCGGCCTCGGCCCACGAGGCCAGCAGCGCCTCGTAGAACGCCTCCAGCGTCACCGACGGTGCCCACTCGCGGAGCAGCGGGTGGAGCTGGCCGGCCGTGGTCCGCACCAGGCGGCCGCCGATCTCGACCGCCGGCAGGCGCTCGCGGTCGAACCGCACCAGGGTGTCGAACAGGTCGAACAGGACCGCCCGGACGGCGAGCGGCTCAGAGCGGCTTGCGCGCGGCATAGCCCTCGTCCAGTCCGTGCCACCAGCGGACGGCCCGCTCGCCGTACTTCCAGCACAGGTTCACCAGCCGTCCCTCGCGCCGGTGCGGAAAGTCGACCAGTCCCAGCTCCAAGTCCTTGATCACGCCTCCGAGCCGCCCGATCTCCTCGGCGCCGGCCGCCACCCGGGCGGATAGGGCCTCCAGCCGCGCGCGGTCGGCCTGCCAGGCCCGGCGGTCGATCAGGGCGCCGCCGCTCAGCGCCACCCGCTCCTGAGCGGCCTTGAGGCGCTCGCGCACCGCCGTCGCCTCCCGGTGGGCGGCGAGCACGCTCTCCATCAGCTCGGTCAGCACCGGGATCAGCCGGTCCACTTCCTCGGGGCTGAAGGACCGCTCACTCACGAAACGGCGCGTCGACGAAGACGGCGTGGACCTCGCGCGGTCCGTGGACGCCGCGGGTCAGCGTGAGCTCGATGTCGGCGGTGCGACTCGGACCGGTGATGACCTGCACGGCGGCGCCGTCGTTCGGGCTCGCAGTCGACTGCCAGGCCTCCAAAAAGACGCCGAACTGCGCCAGCGACTCGATCAGGCTGGTGCGGTCCAGCACGGCCACGTGGTAGGGGGGCAGCAACGAGGTCGAGCGGGGCCGGCCGCCGCCCGAGCGCAGGACCAGGCTGCCCGTCTCGGCGATCGCCAGGTCGACGCCGGTCACGCCGATCTGGGCGGCGGCGATCGCGGCCCGCAGGCGGGCCCGCTCCTCGGCGTCGTCCACCGCGCCCGGCGGCATGACCAGCGGATCGAGCCCGTGCCGACGGAGCGCGGGTGCGAGGTCGGCGCCCAGCGCGGCCGGATGCCAGGTGACGAGACGGTGGGCGCCGCGTTCCGCGGCCAGGGCGGCGATGAGGGCTGGAGCCTGGTCGAGCGCCGCCACGCTGTGGAACACGCCGCCCACGCGCTCGAACTCGCGGCGGAACCGCTCGAGTGCCCCGGACCACCGCCCGGCGACCTCGCGGCGGATCGCGTCCGCCAGTGCGCGCGGCTCGGCCGGCCGGTCGACCGGGGCGGCGACGAAGAGCGGCCGCGCCCGGGCCATTTCGGCCCGGAGCCTTCCGAAGAATCCGGACCGGGTGGTGCTCATGTCTCGCGCCGGAGGTCGTGCCACCGCTCGGTGAAGGTTCGCGCGGCCAGCGGCGGCAGGTCTCGGGTGCGGGTCCACTCGCCGAAGAAGAGCGGCAGCCGGCGCACCGCGCCCCGGTCGACGAACGGCCACTGGGCCAGGCGGGCCAACCGAGCCACCAGCCGGAACAGCCGCGGGTGTCGCACGAGCCAGGCGAAGAGCCGAAACACGGCCCGCTCCCCCGGCTGGGGCGCGCGGCCCTCGTGCACGTTGTCGCGCCGCAGGTCGATCAGCATCCGCGGGATGTCGATGCGGACCGGACACGCCTCGGCACACGCCCCGCAGAGCGAGGAGGCGTGGGCCAGCTCGCTCACGGCTGGCCGGCCCTGGATCATGGCGGTGAGCAGGATCCCGATCGGTCCCGGATAGGTCGACCCGTAGGCGTGACCCCCGATCTGGCGGTAGACCGGGCAGACGTTGAGGCAGGCGCCGCACCGCAGGCAGAACAGCGCCTCCCGCAGCGGCCCGCCGAGCTGCCGGAGCCGGCCGTTGTCGAGGAGCACCAGGTGGAACTCGTCCGGTCCCTCGAGCTCGCCCGGCGCCCGCGGGCCCTGGAGCAGCGTCGTGTAGACGGACAGCCGCTGCCCCGTCGCGCTCCGGGCCAGGATGGCCAGGAACACCACCAGGTCGCTCAGCGAAGGGACCACCTTCTCCACGCCCATCAGCGCCACGTGCACGCGCGGCAGGGAGGTGGCCATGCGCCCGTTGCCCTCGTTGGTCACCAGCACCACCGTCCCGGTCTCGGCCACGGCGAAGTTGGCGCCGGTGATCCCCATGTCGGCCTTGAGGAACCGGTCCCGCAGCTCCTCGCGGGCGATCCGGGTGAGGGCCTCGGGATCGGCGGCCACCGGACGCTTGAGCTCGCGGGCGAAGAGCTCGGCCACCTGCCCGCGTGTCTTGTGGATGGCCGGGGCGATGATGTGCGAGGGCTTCTCGTGGGCGAGCTGGATGATGTACTCGCCGAGGTCGGTCTCCACCGGCGTGATGCCGGCCGCCTCCAGGGCCTCGTTCAGCTCGATCTCCTCGGTGGCCATGGACTTGGACTTGACCACCAGCCGGGCGCCCGCCGCCCGGGCGATGTCGAGGACGATGGCCCGCGCCTCGCCGGCGCTGGCGGCGTAATGGACGCGGCCGCCGCGGCCCTCGACGTTGTCGACCAGTCGCTCCAGCCAGTGGTCCAGGCGCTGCAGCGTGGCTTCCTTGATGGCCCGCGCCCGGTCGCGCAGCGCCTCGCCTTCGCGAAAGCCGGTGAAGGCTTCCTGGCGCAGGGCGAGGAAGCGCGTGGTGGCGATCGAGAGCGCCTGCTTGAGGAAGGCGTCCTGCAGCGCCCCCGCCGCCCGCTTCCGGAAGGAGGTCGCCGGAGCCGTCATGCCAGCACCTGGGCCAGGTGCAGGGCCCGGACCGGCGAGCTCCGGCGGCTCAGGCCCCCCGCGATCTGCAGCAGGCACCCGGCGTCGCAGGCCACGACGGCCTCGGCCCCAGTCTTCTCGATCGCCGCCAGTTTCTTGTCCAGGATGGCGCTGGAGACCTCGGGCAGTCGGACGGCGAACGAGCCGCCGAATCCGCAGCACTCCTCCGCGTCCGCCAGCTCCACGAACTCCGCCCCCTCGAGGTTCCGCAGCAGCGTGCGCGGCGCCTCGGACTCCCCCAGTCCCCGCCGGAGGTGGCAGGAGTCGTGATACGTGAGGCGGCCGGGCACCGCGCTGCGGAAACGCGTCCGCCCGACGACCCGCACCAGGAACTGGGAGAGCTCGTACGTCTTGCCGGCCAGCGCCCGCGCCTCCGGGGCCAGTGCCCGCGCCTCCTGGTGGTCGGCGCCGGCCAGCAGCCCCGGGTACTCGTGCTTGAGCATCCAGGCGCAGGAGCCGGACGGCACGACTACGGACGGGGCGTCGCGGAAGAGCGGGACGGTCCGGGCGGCGACCGCGGCCGCCTCGCGGTGGTAGCCGGAGTTGAAGAGGGGCAGCCCGCAGCACGTCTGGCCGGCCGGGAAGTCCACCTCCACGCCGAGGGTGCGAAGCAGGCGGACCAGGCTCACCCCTGCCTCGGGAAAGAAGATGTCGGCGAGGCAGGTGATCATGAGCGCCGCCCGCGGAGCGGGATTCATGCGTGGGGCGGCGGCGGGCTCACGACCACGGCGACGAGCAGGCGGCCGGGGCCGAGGTTGGCCAAACCGTGAAGCTGGCCCGCCCGGGCGACCGCCGCCTCGCCCGCGCCCAGGACCTCCTCGCCGTCCTCGACGACGACGCGGGCGCGCCCCTCGAGGACGAGGTAGAGCTTGTCCTGGTCGCCGTGCCTGTGAGCCGTCTGCTCCTGCCCCGGCTCGAGGCAGTAGAGGTCCAGCTGCACGCGCGGGGTGGTGGCCAGACCGACCTTCACCATCCGGTCGGCGCTGAACCGGGCATGCTCGCGCACGGTGATCTTCATGCCGACTCTCCTCCGGCCCGCGCCGCCGCCCGGGCCAGCAGCGAGACGGGGTGCACGGCCTCGACCGGGAGTCCGCGCGCCCGCAGCCCGCGGGCGATCTGCAGCAGGCAGCCCGGGTTCCCGGTGGCCACGATCTGAGCTCCCGTCTCCGCGATCCGAGCGACTTTCATGTCGAGCAGGCGGTCGGCAACCTCCGGCTCCAGCAGATTGTAAACACCGGCGCTGCCGCAGCAGAGCTCGCTGTCGGCCAGCGGCACCAGGCGCAGCCCCGGGATGCGTGCCAGCAGCCGGCGCGGCTCTTGCCGGATCTTCTGACCGTGCACGAGGTGGCAGGGATCATGGTACGTCACCGCCATCGGCAGCGGCCCCAGCCGGAGGTCGGCCTCGGCCAGGACCTCGCTGACGTCGCGGACCCGGGCCGCGAACGCCCCCGTGGCCGCGTCGTCCACCCAGTGCCCGTACCCCTTCATCGCCGAGCCGCAGCCGGCCGAGTTGGTCACGACGACGTCACAGTCGGCCGGAAAGGCGGCCACCAGGGCCCGCGCGCGCTCCCGGAAGCGCGCCAGCCGCCCCGCGTGGAGGTCGAGGGCGCCGCAGCACCCCTGCCGCGGCGGGATGATTACCTCCCAGCCGGCCCGGCTGAGCAGCTCGGCGGTGTCGCGGTTGACGTCCGGAAACAGGTCGCGCTGCACGCACCCGATCAGCAGGCCGGCGCGCCCCCGCCGGCGGCCGAGCGCCGGTACCACCTCGGACAGCCGGTCCCTCCGCGGGATCTCGGGTAGCAGCGCCTCCATCGCCGCCAGGCGCGGCGCCAGGCGCCGCAGCCCGCCCCGGAGTCGGCGCGCCAGGCCGCTGCGCTGGTAGAGGCGGAGCGCCCCGAAGGCCAGGCCGAGGGTGCGGACGCTCGGGAAGAGGGCGCCGGCGAGCCGGGACAGTCGCCGGTGGCGGCGAGGGATGTTCCGCTCCTCGAGGAGCGCGCGCGTGGCCTCCAGCAGCGTCCCGAACGGCACGCCGGCCGGACACGCCGACTCGCAGGCGCGGCAGCCGAGGCAGAGATCCATGTGGCGGGCGAACGTCTCGCTGAGCCCGATCCGCCCCTCGGCCAGCGCGCGCATCAGGTAGACGCGGCCGCGCGGGGAGTCCATCTCCTCGCCCAGCACGCGGTAGGTCGGGCACTGCGGCAGGCAGATCCCGCAGTGCACGCACGTGCGCAGCGCGTCGAGATCGAGCGACGGCGGCCGGAGCGTCACAGGCCGCCCACGTAGCGCCCGGGATTCAGCACCCGGTGGGCGTCGAACTCGTCCTTGAGGGCGCGCATGAGCCCGAAGGGAGCGGCGTCGACCGGGCCCCACGGGTCGACCGCGGTCCGGACTGCGGCCGGGCCGGCCTGGACGGTGACGTGGCCGCCGAGCGCCGCGGCGAACTCCCGGAGCGCACCCACCAGGCGTGCCGCCGCCGGCACGTCGGCGCCGGTCAGCGCCACCCGCAGGAGGCCGAGCGCGGCCGTGCCGGTGACCAGCGCGGTCGGCGGGGCACCGGCCGCCTGGA
>DATLZL010000123.1:0-4182 GCA_035574035.1 Binatia bacterium
GGTCTCGGGATCCCTCACGACGAACGGTCGCCGGCCGGGCCCCGCCGGTCGGTGAGGTTCCAGGCGGTGTTGATCAGCCCCATGTGGGAGAAGGCCTGAGGGAAGTTGCCGAGGAAGCGACGGGCTGCCGGGTCGTACTGCTCGGCCAGGAGGCCGAGGTCGTTGCGGATCGCCAGCAGTCGCTCGAAGATCGCCAGCGCCTCGGCCCGCCGGCCCTGGAGGGCGAGGTTGTCGGCCAGCCAGAACGTGCAGGCCACGAACGCACCCTCGCCGGGCGGCAGGCCGTCGACCGTCGCCGCCGACCGGTAGCGGCAGACGAAGCCGTCCGCCGTGAGTCGCTCGCGGATCGCGTTCACGGTGCCGACCACGCGGGGATCGTGGGCCGGCAGGAAGCCGACGAGCGGGATCATCAGCAGGCTCGCGTCCAGGTCCCGGGAGCCGTAGCACTGCACGAAGGCGCCGAGGGTCGGGTCGAACCCGTTGCGGCAGACGTCGGCGTGGATCCGGTCCCGGGTGCGGCGCCAGCGGTCGACCGGCCCCGGGTGGCCGAAGCGCTCGACGGCCTTGACCGCCCGGTCCAGGGCCACCCAGGCCATGACCTTGGAGTGGGTGAAGTGCCGCCGTCCGCCGCGGACCTCCCAGATCCCCTCGTCCGGCTGGTCCCAGACCGCCTCCACGAACTCGACCAGCGCCCGCTGGACCGCCCAGGCATGGTCGCTGGGCGCCACCGCGGCCCGCCGCGCGAAGTGCAGCGCGTCCAGGACCTCGCCGTAGACGTCGAGCTGGAACTGGCCGGAGGCGGCATTGCCGACGCGGACCGGCCGCGCGCCGTGGTAGCCGGGCAGCCAGGGGACCTCGAGTTCCGGCAGCCACTGCTCGCCGGCCAGGCCGTACATGATCCGGGCCTGGGCCGGCGCGCCCGCGACGGCGCGCAGCAGCCACTCGCGCCACGCGCACGCCTCCTCCACGTACCCGCCGAGCAGGAGCGCGTAGAGGGTGAAGGTCGCGTCACGCAGCCAGCAGTAGCGGTAGTCCCAGTTGCGGACGCCGCCGGGCTGCTCGGGCAGCGAGGTGGTGACCGCGGCCACCAGGCCCCCGGTCGGGGCGTAGGTCAGGGCCTTGAGCGTGATGAGCGAGCGGAGGACGGCCTCCCGCCACGGCCCCTGGTAGGTGCACCGGGCCGACCACTGCCGCCACCAGCGCTCGGTGGCGCGGACGGCCTCCTCGGGGTCGAGGGCCGGCGGCGCCGGCTCGTGGGAGAGGTGCCAGGCGAGCTCGAAGCCGACGGTCTGCCCGGCGGTGACGGTGAAGTCGGCCACGGTGCGCAGGTCCTCGCCGCGGTGGGCGACCGGACACCGCAAGCGCAGGGCGTCGGGCCCGGCCACGGCGAGGAGCTCGCCTTCCACGCGCCGGACCCACGGAATGCGCGAGCCGTAAGCGGGCCGGATCACGAGCTCCATGCGCACGGGGACCTGCCCGCGCCGGCCCTCGACCAGTCGGACCAGCGACGGAGCGGTCCGCTCCGGCGGCATGGCGTCCACGACCGCGACCACCCCGTCGGCGGTCTCGAACTCGGTCTCGAGGACGAGGGTGTCGGGACGGTACCGCCGCCGGATGGCCCGCGGTTCGGCGGCGGGGGCGAGCCGCCACCGTCCGTGGTCGGGGGTGCCGAGCAGGGCGGCGAAGCAGGCCGGCGAGTCGAAGCGGGGAACGCACAGCCAGTCGACCGAGCCGTCGCGGGCGACCAGGGCGGCGGTGTGACAGTCGCCGATCAGCCCGTAGTCCTCGATCGGGCAGGGCTGGCGGCGGCTCGGGAGGTCCTCGACCGTCATCCGCTCGTCGTCCGGGAGCTCGTCCTTCGGCTCCGCGCTCTTCCGGATGCCCACCGCCACCGGAACGAGTCCTCGATGCGGTCGCCCAGCTCCACGTCGTGCCAGGGGTGCATGGTCTCGCCTCCTCCGGGTGAAGCATAGCCCGCCGCGGCCGGCCCCGGTCAGCGCCGGAGCGCGAGCAGGATCGGGACCGCCGCCAGCTGGCTGGCCACCGACAGCGCCACCAGCGCGGGGATCGAGACGTCGTAGAGCACGCCCATGGCGGCGCTGCCGGCGAACCAGGCGACGCCGTACACGGCGTATGAAGACCTCGCTGGTCAGCCGCGAGATCGCCGCCGACTCGGTGGAGCTGGTCGTGCGCGGCCGCCGACTCGACGCCTTCGTCGGGATCGCGGGGTGCGACAAGACCATCCCGGGCATGGTGATGGCGATGGCCCGCCTGAACGTCCCCGGCATCCTGCTCTAGGGCGGCTCCATCGCCTACGGCGAGTACCAGGGGCGGCGCCTGACGATCCAGGACGTGTTCGAGGCGATCGGCGCCTTCAACGCCGGCCGGATCGACGAGCGGGAGCTCCGGGAGATCGAGAACCGGGCCTGTCCGGGCGCCGGCGCCTGCGGCGGGCAGTTCACGGCCAACACGATGGCGACGGCGTTCGAGATGCTGGGGGTGTCGCCGATGGGCTGGAACGGCGTGCCGGCGGCTGACCCGCGGAAGGCCGAGGTCGCCTACGAGACCGGCCGCCGGGTGATGGAGGTCCTGAGGGCGGGGCTGCTGCCGCGCCGGATCATCACCCGCAAGGCGCTGCAGAACGCGATCGCCGGCGTGATGGCCACCGGCGGCTCGACCAACGCCGTGCTCCACCTGCTGGCGGTGGCCCGCGAGGCGGGCGTCCGGCTCGGCATCGACGAGTTCGACCGCATCTCGCGCCGGACGCCGCTCCTGGCCGACATGAAGCCGTTGGGCCGTTACACGGCCCCCGAGATGTACCAGGCCGGCGGCATGGGTGTCGTTGCCAAGCGGTTGCTGGAGGCCAAGCTCCTCCACGCCGACGAGCTGACGGTCACCGGCCGCACCATCGGGGAGGAGGCGCGGGCCGCGCAGGAGACCCCGGGCCAGACCGTCATCCGGCCGCTGTCCAACCCGATCGCCCGTCACGACGGGCTCGCCATCCTGCGCGGCAACCTCGCCCCCGACGGGTGCGTGGCCAAGCTGGCCGGCCACGAGGAGCCGGTGTTCCGCGGGCGCGCGCGGGTCTTCGGCCGCGAGGAGGACGCCTTCCAGGCGGTCAAGGCCGGCAAGATCAAGGCCGGCGACTTCGTCGTCATCCGCTACGAGGGCCCCAAGGGGGGTCCGGGGATGCGGGAGATGCTGCACGTCACGGCTGCGCTGCAGGGGGCGGGACTGGGCAGCTCGGTGGCCCTGGCCACCGACGGCCGCTTCTCCGGCGCCATGCACGGGTTCATGGTGGCCCACGTGGCCCCCGAGGCGGCCGACGGCGGCCCGATCGCCGCCGTCCGGGACGGCGACACCATCGTGCTGGACGTGACCCGGCGTCGGCTCGACGTCGAGGTGTCGGCCGCCGAGCTGCGGAGGCGGCTCAAGGCCGTCAAGCCGCCGAAGCCCCGGTACACCTCGGGCGTGATGGCCAAGTACGCCCGGCTGGTCTCGTCGGCCTCCGAAGGCGCCGTGACCGGTTAGCACCCGGCCGGACTCGCCGCGAAGAGACCAGCTCCCGGGCGATCGCCGACCCTCCCTCGACGCGCGCGGCTTGACCCGGGGCGCCGCCCGTGAGTAGGCTTTCGCCGAGGGCGATGGGGTTCGCCTCGAACCGCCCCGCGATCGCGCGGGGCTGATGACCCCTACCGGAGCAACCGGTAGGGGTTTTTGCTTCAAGGGGGTGGCCCGATGTTCAGGCGGATCCTGGTGGCGTACGACGGCTCGGAGAGCGCGCTGGCGGCGCTCCAGGTCGGCGTCGCCCTTTGCGGCGCCCTCGGGAGCGACCTCGCCAGCATCTCGGTCGAGGAGCACCTGCCGCGTTACGCGGCCACGCTCGGCGAGGTGGACGCGGTGCCAGGACGAGGGGGAGCGTGAACGACCGGTACCTCGCCTACTTCGACCTGCTCGAGGCGTTCCAGCGGCCGGGCTGTCCCGTTTGCCGGTGCGTGGCCGCCGCCTCGCGCCGCCACCTCGAGACGCTCGGCTACGAGCACGTGAACGATCCCGAGCTGCGCCGGCGCCTGCGGGCATCGTGGGGCCTCTGCAACTGGCACACCTGGATCCTGGCCGACCTCCCGGGCTCTCCCTTCGCGGCGGCGGTGATCCACGAGGACCTGCTGAGGGCGGCCGGCC
>DATLZL010000124.1:0-4568 GCA_035574035.1 Binatia bacterium
GGCCGTCGACCACCGCCGTCGCGAGGTCCAGCTGGGCTTCTCGACCGTGCTGGCGATCTGGGCCAACCGGCTCGCGCCCGGTCTGGCCGACCGGTACCTGGCCGGGACCGGGTACGAAGCCCAGCAGACCGACGAGCCCGAGGACCCGGCGCGCCCGAACAACCTCTGGGAGCCGGTGCCGGGCGATCACGGCGCCCACGGCCGCTTCGACGCCCGGGCCCGCTCCTTCAGCCTGCAGTTCTGGCTCACGCGGCACCGCCGGGGAATCGCGCTGGCCGCCGCGGCCGTGCTGGGGCTGGTCATGGGCCTCCGGACGCAGGATCGGGTATGAGGCGCGGTCGCTCGTGCGGCGGGTTGGAGGAGGGGTGCGCGTCGGTCGGGGAAGACGTGACGCCCCGCCGCACGAGCTGCTGCCCTGCGGCGCAAGGTCCGTACCAGGGCTCGACGGCCGGTGCTCGGCCCGAAATTCCCGGCGCCGGCGGCCCGGCCGGGACGCCGCCGGGCGACATCATGTCGCCGGGGCGACACTGTGTCGCCGTCAGCCGGCGTCGCGCGCCCGTGGCATGCGGCGCTGCAGGGTCCGCACGCTGACGCCCAGGATGCGCGCCGCGGCGCGCTTGTCTCCCCGGGTCTCGGCCAGCACGCGGCGGATGTAGCTGTCCTCGAGCTCGGCGAGGGTCGGCCGGACGCCGGTGTCGGGGCTCAGCGGGCCGGTCAGGTCCGGTCGCAGATCGTCCAGGTGCACGACCGGCCCCCGGGCCAGTGCCACCGCCCGCTCGACGAGGTTCTCCAGCTCCCGCACGTTGCCCGGCCAGCGGTAGGCTTCCAGCCAGCTCCGGGCCTCGGGACTGAAGTCGACCAGCGCCTTGCCCGCGGCGCCGGCGGCCCGGGCGAGGAACTGCCGGGCCAGCGGCAGGATGTCCTCCGGGCGCTCGCGCAGGCTCGGGAGCCGCAGCGGGATGACGGCCAGCCGGTAGTACAGGTCCTCGCGGAAGCGACCGTCGCGCACGCGGGCGGCGAGGTCGCGGTTGGTGGCGCTCACGATGCGGACGTCCACCCGGACCTCGTCCCGACCTCCGACGGGCCGCACGGCCTTGTCCTGCAGCGCCCGCAGGAGCTTGGCCTGCAGCGGGACCGGCATCTCGGCGACCTCGTCGAGAAACAGGGTACCGCCGTGGGCCTCGGCGAAGAGGCCCCGGCGCCGGTGGGCGGCGCCGGTGAAGGCGCCCTTCTCGTGGCCGAACAGCTCGGACTCCAGCAGGCTCTCGGGGATCGCCGCGCAGTTGATGGGTACGAAGGGACCGTGGCGGCGGGGACTCGCGCGGTGCAGGCTCCGCGCGGCGAGCTCCTTTCCGCTGCCGCTCTCGCCCAGGAGCAGCACCGTCGCCTCGCTGGCCGCAACCTCCCGCAGCTGGGCCACGAACGCCTGCATCGCCGGCGACCGGGCCTCGAGAGCCTCGAGCGCGTCGGCCGGCCCGGTATCGGCCCGTCGCGGCGCGCCGAGCGCCCGGCGCACCGACTCGCTGACCTCGGCCAGCTTGAAGGGCTTGGTCAGGTAGTCGGCGGCGCCCTCCCGGAGAGCGGCCACCGCGCTGGGCACGCTGCCGAACGCGGTCATCAAGATGACACGGGCCTGGGGCTGCAGCCGCCGGGCGCGGCGGAGGAGCTCGAGACCGTCCACGCCCTCCATCACCAGGTCGGTGAGGATGACGGCGAAGCGCTCGTGCTCGAGCAGCGCGGCCGCCGCCTCGCCGCTGGTCACGCCGGTGGTGGCCAGACCTTCGGCGCCCAGGTGGCGCTCGATGAGCACCACCATCGCGGGGTCGTCGTCCACGATCAGCACGCGCGCGCTCACGCCGGCGACTCCTCCGCCGGCAGCCAGAGGACGACGGTGGTGCCGGCGCCCGGGGCGCTTTCCAGCAGGATGTGGCCGCCGTGCTCTCGGACGATGTCCCGGCTGATCGCCAGCCCCAGCCCGGTGCCGCGCCCGGGCGGCTTGGTGGTGAAGAACGGCTCGAAGACCCGGGCCCGGACGTCGGGCGGCATCCCGTGGCCGGTGTCCTGCACCGCGATCTCGAGCCCGGGCCGACCCTCGCGGCCGGCGGCGCGGGCCTGCAGCGTGACGCGGCCGCCGCCCGGCGTGGCCTCGATCGCGTTCATGACGACGTTGATCAGCACCTGCTGGATCTGCCCGGCGTCGGCCGACACCGGCGGCAGGTTGTCGTCCACCTCGGCCGTGAGGACCACGCGGTGGCGGCGAGCCGGATACTCCATCAGCGGCCAGAGGCTGTCGAGCAGGCGACGCAGGTGGATCACGTCACGGGCGGGCTTCTGCGGCCGGACGACATCGAGCACGGTCGTGATCAGCCCGGAGATGCGGTCGATCTGCTCCACGATGCCGTCCAGGTCGGGCCGGTGCGGATGATCGGCCGGCAGCGCTCCCCGGACCACCTCGGCCCGGCCGGAGACGATCGTCAGCGGGGTGCCGATCTCGTGGGCGACGGCCGACACCAGCTTGCCGGCCACGGCCAGCGTCTGGGCCCGTCGCAGCTCGCGCTCGAGGTCGAGTGCCCGCTCGGTCTCCGCCACCAGCCGGCGCCGGGCTTGGGCCAGCTGGGCGGCCATGTGGTTGAAGGCCTGGGCGACCCGGCCGAGCTCGTCGGCGCGCTGGACGGGCAGGCGCGGCTCCGCCTCGCCGCGAGCCAGCCGCCGGATGCCGTCCAGCAGCGCGGCCAGGGGTCGAAATACCTCGCGCTGGACGACGGCCACGGTCACCCCGGCCACCACCGCGATGACGAGCGCCAGGCGCACCCACACGTCGCGTGTCGCCCGCCGCGTCATCTCGCGCACGTCGTCGGCCACCGCCGCCACCTCGGCCGCCCCGGTGATCGACCCGGCCGGGCCCTCGATCGGCATCACGCGGTAGAAGACCGGCACGCCCTCGGCCTCGCCGGCGAGCGAGACCGGGCGACCCGTCCGCATCACCTCGGCCACCGCGTCCGCCGGCACGCCCCCCAGCTGACGTCGGGCCGAGGCCATGACCGGCACCCGGCCCCGGCTGAACAGCCGGATCTGGTCGATGGCCTCGTGCTCGACGGTCATCTGGAAGAGCAGCCGGTGCACGTCGGCCTGATCCCCCCGACGGAGGGCGCCCTCGAGCGCGATCTGCACGCCGGCCGCCACGGCCGCTACCTGGCGGCGTCGCTCGTCCAGGAGCCGCCGCTCCTCCTGCCGGACGCGGACCAGGCCGTGAGCACCGACGGCGACCACGAGCGGCACGAGGAGCATCCCGAGCAGGCGGCCACGCAGACCCATGCCTGGCTCCCACGATACCGCCGTCGGATGGAGCGGAGCAGGGCTCGCCGGGCGGCGGGCCCGACGAGCCCCGGCTCGTCAGCCGCGCGAGGGCGTCAGGGCCACGTAGAGCGTGGCCTGGCCGCGCTGCACGCGGAGGGTCATCGGCTCGCCCGACTTCACCGCCTGGGCGGCCTTCTCGAAGTCGGCGAGCGACCGGATGGGACGACGGTTGATCTCGCGGATCACGTCGCCGCGCCGGAGGCCGGCCTCGGCGGCGGGGCTGCCTTCCTCGACGCGGGTGACGACGACCCCCTCGGGCGAGTCGAGCCCGAGCTCCCGCGCGATCGGTGGGGTGACCGGCCGCACCTCGAGGCCCAGTCGGGCGCGTTCGACCTCGCCCGCCTGCTCGCCGAGCCGAACCTCCAGCGTCTTCTCGGCGCCGTCACGCCGGATGGTGACCCGCGCCGTCTGACCGGGGTCGGTCATCGCCACCGCCCGGGCCAGCTCGCCCGGATTCGCCACCGGCTTGCCGTTGAAGCCGACGATGACGTCCCCGCTCTTGAGACCGGCCTGGGCGGCGGGGCTGCCGGGCTGCACCTCGGCCACCAGCGCGCCCTTGCGCTCCTTCACCTTGAAGGCCTCGGCCAGCTCGGGGGTCAGCGGCTGCAGCGAGACGCCCAGCCAGCCCCGCGTGACCTTGCCCTTCTCCAGCAGCTCGGCCGACACGCGCCGCGCGAGGTTGGAGGGGATGGCGAAGCCGATGCCGCTGCCACCTCGGACGATGGCGGTGTTGATGCCGATCACCTCGCCGCGCATGTTGACGAGCGGCCCGCCCGAGTTGCCGGGGTTGATCGCGGCGTCGGTCTGCAGGAAGTCGTCGTAGGGGCCGGCGCCGATCTGCCGCGCCTTGGCGCTCACGATGCCGGAGGTCACCGTGGCGTCCAGACCGAACGGGGAGCCCACGGCCAGCACCCAGTCGCCCACCCGCACCTCGTCGGAATTGCCGAGCCGCAGCGCCGGAAAGTTCCGGGCGCCCTCGATGCGCAGGACGGCGAGATCGGTCTTCGTGTCCACGCCGACGACCTTGGCCTTGTGACGGCTGCCGTCCAGGAGGGTGACCTCGACCTCCTCGGCGCCCTCGACCACGTGAGCATTGGTGAGGGCGACGCCCGAGGCGTCGATGATCACGCCGGAGCCGAGACCGCGGCGCGGACGGTCCGGACCGGGATTCGGGCCGCGGCCGAAGGGTCCCGGCCCGAAGGGCCAGGGGG
>DATLZL010000125.1:0-5548 GCA_035574035.1 Binatia bacterium
GTGCTCGCGGTCAGCATCGGCGCCGGACCGGCCGTGCTGGCCGCCGCCGACGATCGCGTGCGGGATCGCGTCGCCGCCGTCGTGACGCTCGGCGGCTACGCGTCGGCGCACGAACTGGTCCGCTTCTTCCTCACCGGCGACTACGCCTTCGGCCCCCACCGCGGACATGTCCGACATGATCCGGCGGTGGTGGAGGCATTTCTCGGCGCCAACGCCGACCTGCTCGGCGGCCACGACCCGCGCCGGCTGGCGAGGGAGGAGGAGGCCGCCCGCCGGTTCCTGGCCGACCTTCCGGCCGAGACGCGGGCGCTGCTGAACCGGCTCTCGCCCCTCTCGGTGGTCCCGGCGGTGCGGGCGCGGCTGGTGCTCGTGCACGGCCGGCAGGACCGCGTGGTGCCCTTCACCGAGTCGTTGCGGCTTGCCGCCGCTCGACCGGCCGGCAGCCGGGTGGTCCTGCTCGGCTCCGTCGACCACGTCGAGGCCGGCGGCGTGGCGGCGCTGGCCCGTTCGGCCCAGGACCTCCTGGCACTGTGGAGTGTCATGTACGCCGTGCGGGCGATGCGCTGATCGTCCCCCGACCCCTCGCCGTCAACCGCCTGAAATCCGGCGCGTCCGTCGCCGCCGGCTTCCCACCGGCCCGCGGCGCGGTGCCGGCGCTGGCGCGAACGCACGATGACAGCGTGGCCGGCCCTGATCTGATCGCGTCAACCCGAGCCGCCGGCGATCAGCGTCGAAATCCCCGGCCCGACGCGCTTCTCCACTTCCGGAACTGGCACCTCCCTTGCCCCTTCGAGCGCCCGCCGCAAACCAACGGACGGGGAGAGAGTCATGACGGTCAGCCAGCGCTCGCTCGGGGTCATCGCGCTCGTCGCCTTCGCCGCCGCCTCACCGGCAGCGAACGCGCAGCCCGCTCGCGTCGGGGTCGTCACCACCGTGCACGGTGAGGCGATGCTGTCGCGCGCCTCGTTGTCGGAACCGACCGCGCTCAAGCGCCGGGACGACCTGTTCGTCGCCGATCGGATCACCACCGGCGATCAGTCCTTCACCCGCCTGCTCCTGGGCGGCAAGGCGCTGGTCACCGTGCGGGAGCGCTCGAGCCTGACCATCACCGAGGCGCCAGGCAGCTCCGTGGTGGACGTGGCCTCGGGCGGCGTGGCCGTGGCCGTGGCGAAGGAGCGCATGCAGCGGGGGGAGACCGTCGAGATCCGGACGCCCAATGCCGTGGCCGGGATCCGCGGGACCGTCGTCATCGCCGAGGTCGCCGGCGCGCCGGGGCAGGAGACGACGACGATCACCGTGCTGCGGGGCCTGGTCGAGGTGCGGCCGCTGGACGGCGTGACCCGCCATCCGGTGGGGCCGGGACTCCACGTCGGCGCCGCCCAGATGGTCCGCGTCAGCTCGCTGGCCCCGGCGGCGCGCCCGGTCCCGACGCCCGTGCAGCCGCTGACGCCCGACGTGCGGCAGCGTCTCAACGAAGCCTGGAAAGGCAACCTGGGCGACAGTCCGTCCGGGACGCCGCCCACGATCGTGGAGACCCAGAAGCGGGAGGCGGCGGCCCAGGTGCAGCGTGTGCTGGAGCGCCGGGACGAGGAGGGTCGCAAGTCCCACGCCGCCGGGTCGGCCGGGCAGGACACCAGCGGGGTCCTCGCGGGGCCGCGGCTGAGCGGCGGCGGGAGCGGCTCGGGCTCGTCGGGCGCGACGCCGAGCGGAGGCTCCTCGAGCCTGACCTCGTCGGGGTCGACTCTTGTCTCGGGCTCGGGGTCGAGCCTGACCTCGTCCGGTAGCAGCGGCTCCGGCGGGTCCTCCGGGTCGTCCTCGCTCAGCAGCGGCGGGTCCTCGGGCTCGAACTCCGGCTCGAACTCGGGCTCCGGCCTGGGCCTCACCCGCATCCTGGACAGCCTGCTCCGGAAGAAGTAAGCGCGGGCGGGACGGGCGTCCCGGTCAGAGCGAGAGGCTCCGGCCCTCCGCCTGGCCGGGGCGCTGGATGCCCCAGGCCGCCAGCTTGGCCAGCACCGTGTTCCGGTGCACCCCGAGGAGGCGGGCCGCCCGGCTGACGTTCCACCGCACGCGCTCCAGCACGCGCAGCACGTACTGCCGCTCGAACTGCTCGCACGCCTCGCGCAGGGGCAGGCCGGTGTCCTCGGCCAGCCGGGCGCCGGTCTCCGGAAGGGCGACGTCGAGCGGGATGTCCTGCAGTTGCAGCACCGGGCCCCGGGCCAGCACGACCGCCCGGTGGATCACGTTCTCCAGTTCCCGGACGTTTCCCGGCCAGTCGTAGCGGACCAGCGTCTCCAGGGCGCCGGCCGACACCGCCCGCACGTCCCGGCGGCACTCCCGGGCCAGCCGGCGCACGAAGTGGTCGACGAGCAGCGGGATGTCGTCGCGCCGGTCCCGGAGCGGCGGCACCTCGATGTGCACCACGTTGAGCCGGTAGAAGAGGTCCTCCCGGAACGTCCGCTGCCGGACGGCCTGGCGCAGGTTCACGTTCGTGGCCGCCACGACGCGGACGTCGACCGGCACGGGCCGCATGCCCCCCACCCGCTCCACCTCCCGTTCCTGGAGCACCCGCAGCAGCCGCGTCTGCAGGTCGAGGCGGAGCGAGCCGATCTCGTCCAAGAAGACGGTGCCGCCGTGGGCCAGCTCGAACTTGCCGGGCTTGCGGGCGTGGGCCCCGGTGAACGCCCCCTTCTCGTGACCGAACAGCTCCGACTCGATCAGCGTGTCGGGAATGGCTGCCACGTTGATGGCCACGAACGGCCGCTCCCGCCGGGCGCTGCGCCGGTGGACGGCACGCGCGATCAGCTCCTTGCCGGTCCCGCTCTCGCCGGTGATGAGCACGGTACTGGGCGTTTCGGCGATCTGGCTCACCAGCTGGTAGATGCGCACCATCTGCGGGTTGCGGCCCACCAGGCCCTCGAAGGCCGCCTGGCCTTCCCAGGCGTCGTCGGCCAGCGCCGAGCGCAGCAGGAGCACCTCCCGCTCCAGCGCGCGCTTTTCCAGGACCCGCTGCGTGAGCATGAGGATGTCGTCGACGTCGAACGGCTTGAGGACGTAGTCGTATGCGCCGCGCTGCATGGCCAGCACCGCGGTCCGGACGTCGTAGACGGCGGTGGCGAGCACGACCACGATGGAGGGATCGAGAGCCTTGATCCGCGGCAGCACCTCGATCCCCGGCTCGCCCGGCATGCGCTGGTCGAGCATGACGAGGTCCACCGTGTGAGCGCGGAGAATTTCCAGGGCGCCGGCACCGTCCTCGGCCTCCAGCACCTCGCACGTCCCCTCGAGGATCGCACGGATGGAGGCCCGGACCCCTTCCTCGTCATCCACCACCAGCACCGTCCCGCGGCGGGTGGCGGGAGGGCTCTCGGTCAGCGTGTCGGTCATGGCCGCGCGGCAGCCTTCTCGATCGAGGCGGCGTCCGTCAAGACGTATCTCCCCGCATTCACTCCGCCACGGCGTCCCCGCGCGGCGGTCTCGGGCCGCGAAACCCGCGGCCCGGCGGCGCATTCTAGGGCGAGTCCGGACCGGGCGCCAGTGGCTTGAGGGCGAGCTCCACCACCTCGCGCGTGCCCGGGCTGACCGGAGCCGCCGCCGCCCGGCGAAGACCGGCCACCCACACGATCCGACCGCCGGCTTCCACCAGCGGCACCCGGTCACGATCCCAGCGGGGGACGCCGGCGTCGATCAGGAAGGATTTCAGCCGCCGCTCGCCGGGGGCGCCGAAAGGGTGGAAGCGGTCGCCCGGCTGTCGCGCCCGCACCGTGAGCGGACAAGGCAGGCGGTCGGCGTCGAAGGCCACCACGTCGGCCTCGCGCGGCACCGTGTAGGAGTGGGCCGGCAGCCGGCGCGCCTCGAGCCGGCGCCCGATCTCCGGCAGCAGGACCGCACCGGGGACCTCGAGCGGGCGCGGGGGCAGGGCCGGAGGCCGGTCGACCCCGACCCGCACCCAGTCGCCGCTCACCTCCACCGTCGCGCCGCCGAGGCGGAACGCCCGTCGGGGCGGCGGAGCGGCCAGGACCCGGCCCAGGCGCCGGTGCGCCCAGGCCCGTAGCGACGTCCGACGCCCCAGGCGGGCCACGGCCTGCCGCAGGACCTCGAGGGCGACCACGCCGGGCAGCGCGGCGAGCGCCGATCGAGACAGGATCACCGCTCCGGGCGCGAGCGTCCCGAGCCGCGCCAGCTCCCGGGCTCCGACCGCCTCCAGCGCCTCCACGGCCTGGCGGACCCGGCGAGCGACCCGGGCCAGCGCCGGCGCGACGTCGCCGCCGTGCACCTGGCCGAGCCGCGGGACCACCTCGAGGCGAATCCGGTTCCGGAAGAATCTCGGATCCCGATTGCTCGGATCCTCGACCCACTCGAGGCCCGCCTCCGCGAGCGCTGCGCGCAACGCGCTCCGGCGCAGGTCCAGCAGCGGGCGGATGATCCGGCCTCGCACGGGCGGGATGCCCGCCAGCCCCCGCAGGCCGCTTCCCTCGAGCAGGCGCATGAGGACGGTCTCGGCCTGATCGTCCAGCGTGTGGCCGAGGGCGATGCGCCCCGCCCCGGCGCGTCCGGCCTCGGCCTCCAGGGCGGCGTACCGGGCGCGGCGGGCGGCCTCCTCGAGCGAGCCCCGGCGCTCGACGTCCACGGCGACCGTGACGACGGGGACGCCGAGCCGGACGCCGAGGCGCCGCACGTGCTCGGCTTCGGCGGCCGACTCCGGTCGCAGCCGGTGGTCCACGTGCACGGCGGCGAGGCGCAGGTTCCACTCCGGAGCGAGGTGGTGGAGCAGGTAGAGCAGCGCGGTGGAGTCGGCGCCGCCCGACACGGCGACCACGACGGAGTCGCCGGCCGCGAGCATCGCGTGGCGGCGGACGGTTCGGCGGACGGTATCGAGCAGGCGGGCGGCGAGGGGGCCTACCCGCCCTGCAGGCCCACCCACACCTCGCCGTCCTCGAAGTGCTCCTTCTTCCAGATCGGGACGGTCTGCTTCAGCGTGTCGATGGCGTACCGGCACGCCTCGAACGCGTCGCCCCGGTGGCCGGCCGACACGGCGATCAGCACGCTCGACTCGCCGATCTCGAGCCGTCCGACCCGGTGGAGCATGGCCACCCGCTTGACGCCGGGCCAGCGCCGGCGCAGCGCGGCTCCGATCTCCCGGAGCTTGGCCTCGGCCATCGGCGCGTGGGCCTCGTACTCGAGGAACTTCACCCGGCGGCCCCCCGTCTCGTTGCGGACCACGCCGGAGAAGATCACCACCCCGCCGGCCGCCGGATCCTCCACCGCCGCCGCCGCGTCGTTCGGCGACAGCGGATGCTCCACGACCGCGTAGATGTCAGTCCGGTCGCGCGCCGGCGCGGCCGGTTCGACCGCGGGCTCCGCCCGCACCGCTCCCGGGGAGGGTCCCGAGGGGGCCGCCGACGGGTCACGGCCACCGCTCACCGGCGGGAACAGGCATAGCTCGTCGCCCGGCTTGAGCGGGTGCTCGGCAGACACGTAGTCGTGGCCGACGGCGAACAGCGTGTAGGGACGGTAGGAGGCCAGCGCGGGATGACGGGCGACCACCGCC
>DATLZL010000126.1:0-3099 GCA_035574035.1 Binatia bacterium
AGGAGGTCAGCCGTCATCGTCCGGCCGCTGGAGCCACGCCTTGCCGAGGGCCTTGGAGATGGCGACGATCAGGCCGCAGCCGACGAGCCCGCCGACCGCGAAGGTGCCCGGCGGCACGTGAGGGCCGGGAACGAGCCAGACCTCCAGCAGCGCGATCGCCGCCGTCGAAAGCGCGAGCAGCAGGACCGCTCTCACCGCGCCGCTACCGAGCCAGCTGCCAGCGAGGCGAGCGGAAGCACCGGGAGCCATCCCGCGGGCGCCAGGCCGAGCAGCAGCCCGGCGGCGGCGGTGATCACGAGCGGGGCCAGCATCGGCGCCGGGGCCTCCCCGGGCGCATGAGCGGCCGGAGCCCGGAAGGCCCGGACGACGGGCGGCCCGAGGTAGGCGATGTTGAGCACCCCGCTGGCCAGGAGCACGGCGACGGCCGTCCAGGCCCGGGCGTCGGCGGCGCCGACCAGCAGGGCAAACTTGCTCACGAAGGCGGCCCCGGGCGGCAGGCCGGCCAGCAGGAACGCGGCCACGGCGAAGGCGGTCATGGTGACGGGCATCCGCCGGCCCACGCCGTCCATCTCGCTCACGCGCTCGACGTGAGCGGCGACGTGCAGCGCGCCGGCGCAGAAGAAGAGCGTGATCTTGAGCAGCGCGTGGGCGCCCAGGTGCAGCAGCCCGCCGGCGAAGGCCGCCGCCGGGCCGAGGCCGACGCCGAGGACGACGTAGGCCAGGTGGCTCACCGTGGAGAAGGCCAGGCGCCGCTTGAGGTTGTCCTCGGCCAGCGCGGCCAGCGACGCGAGCACGATCGTGGCCACCGCGAGCCAGGTCAGGGCCGAGGCCCCGCCGATCGCCTCGAGCGTGGCCGGCCCGAACACGAAGCCGGTGACCCGGGCCAGGCCGAACACGCCGGCCTTGACGACCGCCACGGCGTGCAGCAGCGCGCTCACGGGCGTGGGCGCCACCATCGCCACCGGCAGCCACGTGTGCAGCGGCACCAGCGCCGCCTTCACGCCGCAGCCGACGACGAAGAGCCCGAGCAGGGCGGCCAGCGCGGCCGGGCTCGCCGAGTCCGCCCCCAGAAAACCGCCCGGCATGAAGTCGAGCCGGCCGGCGACGACGGCGGTGGCGGCGACGGCGGCCAGCAGCGCGCTGCCGCCGGTGAGCGTGTAGGCGAGGTAGATCCGCCCCGCCCGGCGGGCCTCGTCGCTGCCGGCATGGACGACCAGCGGGTAGGCGGCCACCGTCAGCAGCTCGAAGAAGAGGAAAAACGTGAGCAGGTCGCCGGCCAGCGCCAGACCGAGCGTGGCCAGCAGGCACAGCGCGAACGCGGCGAAGTAGCGGGTCAGATGCCGCTCGCCGAGGGCCCGGGTGTAGCCGATCGAGTAGACGGTCGTCGCCACCCAGAGCGCCGAGGCCGTGAGGCCGAAGAGGACGGCCAGCGGGTCGGCGCGGAGCGTGAGGGGCTGGCCGGGTAACAGCGGCGGGCCCGTCCACACCGGCACGGTGCCGGCCAGGACCGGCGGCACCATCAGGGCCACGAGCCCGGTCTGGGCCAGCGCCGCCGCCACCGACCAGGCCTCGCGCAGCGCCGGCCGGCGGCGGCTGGCGACGATCAGCGGCAGCGCCAGCGCCGCCGGCGTCAGCGCCAGCAGCGGCAGCAGCGAGGGCGTCACGGCCGTGCCGCCGGGACCAGCAGGCGCTCCACCAGGGCCGGGCTGGCGAGGCCGACGACCAGGCCGGCGCCGGCCAGGACCGCGAGGCCCACCAGCACCCGCGGTGAAGCTTCCGCGGTCCCGGTTCCGTCATCTCGGTCGGGGAACCAGACCCGCTCGGTCAGGCGGTAGGCGTAGGCGGCGGCCAGCAGGCCGCCCACCAGCACCACGACCGCCGCGACGTACTGTCCGGCCTCCACGGCACCCCGCAGCAGGTACCACTTCGAGAAGAAGCCGGCGCTCGGCGGCACGCCGATCAGCGAGAGCGCGGCGGCGACGGCCGAGGCGGCGGTCACCGGCATCGCGCGCCCGATCGCACCGAGACCGGTGCCGCGGCCGGCCGCGGCGGCGACGCCGACGGCGACGAACAGTGCGGCCTTGGCCAGGGCGTGCGCCAGGATGTGCAGGTAGGCGCCGACCTGCGCGCTGATGTTGCCCAGCCCGAGACCGAGCGCGATGTAGCCGACGTGACTGACGCTCGAGTACGCGAGCAGGCGGCGCATGTCGCGCTGGCGGAGCGCCAGCGCCCCGCCGCCGACGACGGCGGCGGCTCCGGCCCAGAGGAGCACGGCGGCCGCGCCCGGCTGATCCAGGGTGTGCACGAGGAGACGGGCGATCAGGTAGAGCGCGGCCTTGGTCCCGATGGGCGCCACCAGGTTGGCCACCGCCGGCGCGGCGTGCGTGTAGGCGTCGGGCAGCCAGGCGTGCAGGGGAAAGAGGCCGGCCTTGACCGCCAGTCCCACCAGCACGAGCGTCGTGCCGGCCAGGAGCGCCGGCGAGCCGCTCACGTCGGCGGCGCGTGCCGCGAGGTCGGCGATGTTCAGCGTGCCGGTCACCGCGTAGAGCAGCCCGACCCCGAGCAGGTAGAACGAGCCGCCTACGGTGCCGAGGATCAGGTAGCGGAAGCCGGCCAGGAGCGCGGGCCCGCCGGCGCTGGCCACCAGCGCGTAGCTCGCGATGGCCGACAGCTCGAGGAAGACGAAGATGTTGAACAGGTCGCCGCTGGCGACGATGCCCAGCAGGCCGGCCAGGTACACGAGCGCCAGCGCGTGGAAGGCCGGACCGCCGGGCCGGCCGCCCGGCCCCCGGTCGGCGACGGCGAGGGCCACCGTGGCCGTGCCGGCGATGGTGACGGCCATGAACGCGCTCAGCGGGTCGAGCACCAGCTCGATACCCCACGGGGGCGGCCAGGCCGCGACCGCGTAACGGACCGTTCCTCGCGCCAGCACGAGCGCGAGACCGGCCAGCGAGGCCACGGTGGCGCCGGCGGCCGTGACCCAGGCCAGCGTCGGCACCTGACGCGGCGCCCACAGTCCGAGCGGCGGCGCCAGCATGGCCCCGGTCAGGCTCACCACGACCGCCGCGACGTACTGTCCGGCCTCCACGGCACCCCGCA
>DATLZL010000127.1:0-11099 GCA_035574035.1 Binatia bacterium
GAGAACGTCGAGGTGGCGCTGACGCTCAAGGGCTTCCCGGTCCGCGCGGCCCAGACCGAAGCTCTCCGGTTGCTGGACAGCGTCGGCCTGGCCCACCGCGCGCGCTCGTTGCCCCGCGACCTCTCCGGGGGCGAGAAGCAGCGGGTGGCGATCGCCCGAGCGCTGGCGGGCCGGCCGCCCCTGATCCTCGCCGACGAGCCGACCGCCAGTCTGGACTGGACGAACGGCCAGCAGGTGATGGAGCTGCTGCACCAGGCCGCCCGGGTGGCGGGCTGCACCGTCGTGGTGGTGACGCATGACCCCCGGGTGACGCCGTACCTGGACGTCCTGGTCGACATCGAAGACGGGCGGATGGTGGCATGAGGCACCGGGGCTGGGGGCTGACGGTCGTCTTCGCCCTGATCGCGGTCATCCTCTGGGGGGCGCTCGGCCTGCCCGGCGTCCGCCGGCCACTCTTCCCGGCCGCTCGGAGCGTCAGCGTGACCCGGGGGAGCATCAGTCAGGTCGTCGTCGCCACGGGCCGGGTCGAGCCGGTCACGGAGGTGATCCTGGCCAACAAGATCCCGGGGCGCGTTCGGTCCGTCCTGGTGAAGGAAGGCGACCTCGTCCGGGTCGGCCAGCCCGTCATCCTGTTCGACGACGATGAGGCCAAGGCCCAGCGCCGGCTGGCCGAGGCCCGGCTGGCGACCGCTCGGGCCGATGTCCGCCGAGCCGAGCGCGCCGCCGAGGCCGCCCGCGCCCGGTGGAAGGAGGTCAAGAGCGAGGCCCGGCCCCAGGAGATCGAGCGGGCGCGGGCCGAGGTGGAGCAGGCCCGCCGGCGCTCGGAGAATGCCCACCGCGAGCGAGACCGCGCCCGGGAGCTCTTCGAGCGCGGGCTCATCGCCCAGGCCCAGTTCGAGGCGGCGGCGACCGAGGCCGCCGTCCGCCAGGCGCAGGTCCGGGCGGCGGAGGAGGCTTTGAACCTGGTGCTGGCCGGCCCACGGGCCGAAACGGTGGCCGCCGCCTGGGCCCAGGTGCGCGAAGCCGAGGCTGAACTGCAGCGGGTTCGGGCGGCCGTCGCTCAGGCCGAGGCCGAGCTGGACCACGCGACGGCTCTGGTCAAGAACACCGTGGTCGAGAGCACGGTGGACGGCCGAGTGACCTACAAGCTCGTCGAGCCCGGGGCGGCGGTCGACATCGGCATTCCTCTGATGATCCTGGCCGCCGGCGACACGGTGATGGTACGGGCCGAGGTGGACGAGACGGACGCCGGCAAGCTCGACCTCGGCCTGCCGGTGGAGATCACCGCCGATGCATACCCGGGGCGGGTCTTTCGAGGGCGGATCACCGAGATCGGCCAGTCCGTCGGCAAGCGGAAGATTCGCCCGGATAGCCCGGTGAAGATCCAGGACATGAAGGTCCTGGAGACCAAGATCGAGGTCGAAGACGGCGGGGGTCCGCTCAAGCTGGGCATGACAGTTGATGTCCGGGTCATCGTCGCCCGGCGGGACCGGGTTCCCGTCATTCCGGCCGCGGTGGTCCCGGCCGACGCCCGCGTCGCGACCGTGCGGGTGCTCGGGGCCCGCGGCCTCGAGGAGCGCCGGGCGCGCCTGGGCGCCCGTGACGACGCGCACGTCGAGGTCGTCGACGGCCTCTCGGTTGGGGAACGGGTGCTGGTGCCTGAATCCCCCCGCTGAAGGGCGGGATACCCCCAGTCCGCCGGGCCGGCAGGCCCGAGGCGGGGGTTCCGTTCGACAAGTTCCTCGACATCCCGGGGTCCGGCCGCCATCGCCCACACCCTGTTCGGCCGCTGAACAACGGCCCTTTTCCGGCCGGTGGCGGCCGGCTTTACAGTCCTGGCCGCCCCTTCGGGAGGCCCGGGGTCATAGATCAGAAAAATCGAGTACTTGCAGGTCTGGCACACCTCCTGCTGAATCCACGGCGCGAACGGTACCTGCGAGCCACGAACGTCGGTGCCGCAGAGAAGGGCGAGCCGGAAGGCTCGAAAACCAAGGAGAGCCAGATGAAAAGAGTTGCGATTGCCCTCGGTCTTCTGATGGTCTTTGCCGCCACGCCGGTCCTGGCGGCGCCGACCTTCAGCCTCGGCGGCTACACCGGCCCGATCTTCATCAAGTTCCGGAATTTCGAGAGTTTCCTGGACCCCGACCAGAACGGCATCGATCCCGGGGATGAGAACTTCGGCATCGTGAACATTACGAACATCACCGACCCGCTCGGGAATAACCTCTGGACCTCCGGGGGGTCGAACGGCTTCCTGGCCGGCGTCTTCGCCGACGTCATCGTGCAGTCGGTCACCCCCTTCGGCGGGGGCTTCGACGTGGAGAGCACGGGGGGAATCCTCGACATTTACCTGAGCAGCACTGCGCCCAATGCGGGCCAGGGCCATGCCGGCTACGCCGCTGGCGGGTGCGCTCCGGGAGATCTCTGCTACAACACCATCTCCAACACCGCGGACGGCATCCTGTTCCTGCGGCTCACGTTCGCCTCGGGCATCGATCCGACGGATGGGACGGTCACGGTCGACGGGACCTTCGACACCAGCACCTTTCCGACGACCGGTGATGCCGCTGCGTTCGCCAACGTGACCGGCGGGGCCTTCGCGGGGATGTTCGACTCCGACGGCCTTCCCACCGCGTTCGGGCCGCGGGACGTGTTCTTCACCAACCGGTTCTGCCCGAACGGCGCGCCGGGATGCTTCGGCGGCGTCACGATCGGCGACTGGCAGCTTCAAAGCGACGACCCGGCCAGCGCCATCGTCGTGACCCAGCCCGCCACGGTGCTGCTCCTCGGCACGGGCCTGCTCGGGCTGGCGACGATGGTCCGCCGCCGCCGCGTGCGCTAGAGAGCTCCAGCGGACCGGACCCCGAGGACCGGGGGTGTAGCGCCCCCGGTCCTTTTGTTTCATCCCATGCGGCGACCGGGCTAGACTACGGCCCGTGCTCGAGGGCCCGTGGCGCCGGAGGGGCGTCCTTCTCGCCCAGCTCGCCGCGACGCTGGCCGTGCTCGGCTCTCCGCTCGGGAACGTCCCGAAGCTGCTGGTCCTCCTCGCGCTCTGGGTCGCGACCTTCTGGCCCATCCGCCTCACCGAGGTGGGCCTGTTCGTTGCCGCGTGCTTCACGTTCACCGCCCTCAACACGCTGGCCCTCCAGCGCGGAATCTTTCGCTTCGAGAATCCGGACTGGCTCGGCATGCCCGCCTTCGAGCTCGGCATGTGGGGCTTCTACCACGTGCACACCCTGCGGATGTTCGAGGGCCGCGCACCCGGTCCTCCGTCCTGGGCGGTCGGCGTGCTGGCCGTCGTCTACGCGGCGCTGTTCGCGCTGATCGCCGACCCGATGCTGCTCTTCGCCGCCTCGGCCGCGGTCCTGGCTCTCGCGCTGTTCGTGCATCACCGGCCTCTCGACCTCGGGTACGCGGCGTACATGACGGCCCTCGGGGTGCTGGTGGAGCTTGTCGGCACCGGGACAGGACAGTGGAGCTACCCGGGCCAGCCGCCGGGCGGGATCCCTCTGTGGTCGGTGACGCTGTGGGGCGGCGTCGGGTTCTTCGTCGGACGCCTGGTCGCACCGCTCGCCGCCTGGCTCGGCCGCCGGTCCGCTCCGTCGCCGAGGCCGGCCATCGCCTCATGAGGGACGCGTCATGAGGGACGCGCCGCACCCACCCGGTTCGCCCGCTGGTGACCTGGCCGCCGCCCGCGAAGGGTGGATCGCCCTCCTGGGCGAGGAGCGCGTCCTGCCCCAGGACGTCGCCGAAAGGCGCTACGGCATCTGCACGGCGGGGATCCGGCGCACCATTCCCGCCGCGCTCTTGCCGGCCAGTGACGTCGAAGTCATCGAGATCGTCCGGATCGCCCACCGCTGCCGGGTGCCGATCTATCCCATCAGTACGGGGCACAACTGGGGCTACGGCACGGCCAACCCGGCCGTCGACGGCTGCGTCGTGGTGGACCTGTCCCGCCTCGACCGCATTCTCGACTTCGACCCGGAGCTCGGTCTCGTCACGCTCGAACCCGGCGTCACCCAGCAAGCCCTGGCGGACTTCCTGGACCGGGGCGGCCACCCGTTCCTGGTCCCGACCACCGGGGCCGGTCCGACCTGCAGCATCCTGGGAAACGCCCTCGAGCGTGGCTACGGCATCACGCCGGTGGCCGACCACTTCGCCGCCGTCACCAGCCTGGAGGCCGTGTTACCGGACGGGACGGTCTATCGCTCGGGCCTGAGCGAGCTCGGCGCCCGGGAGGTCGACCGGGCGTTCAAGTGGGGCATCGGCCCGTACCTGGACGGGATCTTCACGCAGGGGGCGTTCGGGATCGTGACCCGGATGACGCTGGCGCTCGCGCGGCGGCCGTCCGGCTTCGCCGGCTTCTTCTTCTCGCTCCGCGACCCAGGCCGGCTCGACCGTCTCGTCTCGGCCGTGCGGGACGTCGAGGCCCGCCTGGAAGGGGTCGTCAGTGCCATCAACCTGATGAACCGCCATCGGGTCCTGGCGATGACCATTCCCTATCCGCCCGAGCTCGTCGGTCAGGGACGCACCTTGCCCCCGGCCGACGTCGAGCGCCTGGGCCGCGAATACCAGATCATGGCCTGGACGGGCGCCGGCGCCCTCTACGGGGAGCCGGCCGTCGTCGCGGCGGCCCGGCGCACCGTGCGGAAGCTGCTGCGACCGGCCGTCGACCGGCTGTGGTTCATGACGCCGGCGCGAGCCGCCGCGATGGCCAGGCTCTCGGCGCTGATGCCCGGCGTGATCGGCACGCGCGGCCGGCGCGTCGCCGCGGCCGTGCAGTCGGCGCTGCAGATCCTCCTGGGCCGCCCGAGCGACGTCGCGCTCCACGTGATGTACTGGAAGCTCGGCGGCCCGCCGGGGCTCCGACCCCTGGACCCGGCCCGCGACGGCTGCGGCCTCATCTGGTACACGCCCCTCGTCCCCCTGAAGCCGCCGGCCGTCGTCCGGTACGTCGAGCACGTGACCAGTACCTGCCTCGCGCACGGGATGGAGCCGCTGATCACGTTGACGACGATGTCGCCGCGCTGCTTCGACAGCTCGGTTCCGCTGCTGTTCGATCGCGGCGACGAGGAACAAGCGCGGCGCGCAGCCGCCTGCTATCGCGCGCTGCTCGACGAGGGCCTGGCGCTGGGCTTCGCGCCCTACCGCCTGCCGCCCGACGCCATGCGGCGCGTGGTGGACGGAACCTCCCGATTCTGGAGCCTCGTCGGGTCTCTCAAGCGCGCGATCGACCCGGACGGCATCGTTGCCCCGGGCCGCTACGCCCCGCTCGGCGCCACCCGCCCATCGGCCGGAACAGGGTTGATCCGGTCGGCCCCGGAGTGATAAAGAGGCCGCGGTGAGCCACGGGCCGAGACCCGGCCACGAGCGGCGATCTCGGACTGACAGTCTGCTGACGCTTCTGTCTTGCTTGCCGACAGGCCCGAAGCTCACCACCAACAATAGCGGTGGATTCTCGCGTGTTCGGGTTCGGCATCCGCCTTGCTGCAACCCGCACGCTACCCTCTCCGAGGTCCGATGTCAGAGCTTGCCTGGAGGCGTCATGCGGGTGGTGGAGCGTGGGCGTGCCTTGGACTGTCACGACGTGCAGCTGGCGACGGACACCGCGGTCTTCGACGCCGCTTTCCGGCTCGTCCACGACCAGTACGTCGCCCGCGGGTACATGGCCCCGGCGGCGTCCGGGCGTCGCCTGAGCATCTTCAATGCGCTGCCGAGCACGAAAGTCTTCGTCCTCCGACGATGCCGCCGCGTGGTGGGAACGCTGAGCCTCATCGAGGACTCGCGGCTCGGGCTTCCGATGGACGAGATCTACCACCCGGAACTGACCGAACTGCGCGCGGCGGGGCATGGTCTCGGTGAAGTCTCGGCACTCGCACTGGCCGGTGGCGAAGAAGCCCGCGGGCTGAGGCTCCTCATGCGACTCGTCCGGGTCATGGTGATCTATGCCGCGCATGTGGCGCGCCTCGATTATCTCTGCATCGCCGTGAATCCCCGTCACCGAGACTTCTACTGGAAGGTCTTCGCGTTCGAGCCGTTCGGGCCCACCCGGCACTATGCCAAGGTCAACGGGGCGCCCGCCGTCGGCCTGCGCCTCGACCTCGAGGCCTTCCGCCGACAGACGCTGCCCCTGCCCCGATCGATCGGGGAGTTCATGTTCGCGGCTCCGGCGCGCGAGCAGATCCTCGCCGTGCTCGACCGCGAGCTGCCGTGGTCGGTGCTGACCCCTGACCAGTTCGCCTACTTCTTCGAGGACGGCGAGGCGTTCGCGTCGGCCGAACCCTGGGCGGTTCGGATGGTCAGCCGCCTGTACGCGCGCCGCTTTCCCGGTGTGGCCGAGGTCGCGGCGGCCATGCCCGCCCCCCAGGGAGCGGCATGGCACGAGCGTGTCACACAGCCCCACGCCGCTGGCACGCGCCCCTGAAGCAGTAGGCCCCGGTCAAACGCGCCGGTGGATTAGCCCGCAGGGCCCGGCGATCGCCCTGGTACACGCCTTGCTCACTGCACCCAGCAGTCTCTTACCGATAAACGGCAAACCAGTCGCGAGGCTGGGACGCAAAGCCACGGGTCAGGACGTCAGCGACCTGACAGCCGGGCTGCCGAAGAGAGGGACGCTTGGAGAGTACCCAGTGTGTCCGGGCAGGGCACCGGCGGGTCGCCGACCCGGACGGTGAGGTCGCCTTCGGCCTGGCCAACGAGCTTCGCGCGTTCGATCAGGCGTTCCGTCTCGTCCACGACCAGTACGTCCGGCGGGGCTACACCGAGCCGCATCCCTCGGGCCGACGGATCACGGACCACCATCGGCTGCCGTCCACGCGCGTCTTCGTGGCCGAGGCGGGTCGCGAGGTGATCGGCACCGTCACGCTGATCGAGGATTCGACGGCGGGCCTGCCGATGGACGAGATCTATCGCGAGGAGCTGGCGCAGCTGCGCACCGCTACCCCGCGCATCGCGGAGGTCTCGGCCCTGGCGGCCGATTCCCAGCGCCGGCCGGCCGGCGTCGGCGTGCTCATGGGGCTCATGCGCGTCCTGGTCATCTATGCGGCGGAGTTCGCGCGCCTCGACCATCTCTGCATCGCGGTCAATCCCCGTCACGTGCCGTTCTACACGACCGTGCTGCAGTTCCGGCAGTTCGGCCCCCGCAAGGCGTTTCCCAAGGTGAACGGGGCGCCGGCGGTCGCGCTGCACCTGGAACTCGGCTTCGTCCGTAACCTGATCCGCATCGGCGAGACGGGATACGAATTCGCGGACGAAGTGTACCGGTTCTTTTTCGGACGCCCCAACGTCCGCGACGCGGTGTATCGCCTCGCGACGACGCTGCCCGGCTCGATCCTCAAGCCGTCGCAGCTGGCCGCTCTGGTCGAGGACGCCGCCCTCCGGATCGATCGAGCCGCGCCGGTGAGCGTCCCGGCCGGTCGACCGTTCGCGGGCGCGATCGCCTAGCCGCCGATCTCCTTCAGGACCTCCCGAGCCCGAGCCGCTTCCGCCATCTTCGAGTCGAGCGAGAGCGCCCGGCGCAGGGCGAACACGGCGTCCTGAGTCCGTCCCAGGCGGTAGTACGCCATCCCGAGGTGGTACTGGATCGCGGCATGATTCGAAGCCCGCTCCGCGGCCTTGGCCAGGAGGGTAGCGGCCTCCTGGTACTCCCCGCGCTGATAGTGGACCCAGCCGAGCGTGTCCTGGATGGCGGGATTGTTCGGGGTCAGTTCGTTGGCCTTACGGGCGAAAGCGAGCGCCTCGTCGAGCGCCTGCCGCCCCTCGGCGAGGAGGTAAGCGAGGTTGTTGTAGGCCCGGGAATCCTTGTCGGTCAGCGCGATCGTCCGGCGATAGGCGGCGATCGCCCGATCGACATCACCCTTCTGCTGGTAGGCCGCCCCCAGGGCGAAGTGTGCGGGGGCGAAGTCGGGGTTCAGCCGCAGCGCCCGCTGAGCCGACTCGACTGCGGCCTCCCACTTCTTGTCCGCGATGGCGAGCTCGGCCACCACCGTGTGCCCGACGGCGCTCGGCTGCGCGGCCACTGCCTCCCGCGCTCTTGCCAGGCCCTCGGCGGTCCGGCCAACCTGGCCGTAGAGGTTCGCCAGCCGCAGCTTCACGCCGTGCAAATTCGGGTTGAGCCGGAGGGCCGATTCGAGCTGGGCGATCGCCTCCTCCCGGCGGCCCCGGCTCTCGTGGTAGGCCGCCAGCATCGTGAGGGCCTCGAGGTGGGAGGGGTTGCTCCGCAGGACGGCCTTGAGATGCTCGGCCGCCTCGTCGGCCTTGCCCTCGGCCGCTCGCAACCGGGCCAGCATGAAGTGGGCCGGGACGAAGCCGGGCGACAGCTCGACTACCTTCTTCAGTTCGGCCTCGGCGGCCTTCAGATCGCCGCTGCTGCCAAGAGCCACCGCCAGGGCGTGGCGCAGCGCGACGTTCTGCGGCTGCCTGTCCAGCGCCTGCCGGAGGTCGGCGACGCGCTTGGCCAGCATCTGCTCGTCGGGCTTGGCCCCTGACACGGCGGCGAGCTCCAGCCGGGCCTCGACCATCCCGGGCTCCAGCGCCAGGGCCGCCTCGTACGCCTTCTTCGCCGACGCCAGGTCGCCGCGCAGGGCATGGGCCCGCGCGAGGTGATAGTGCGCGATCGCCGCCTTGGGATTCCGCTTCACCATCTCCTCGAACTCGCGCCGGGCCTGATCGGCATCGGCCTTGCCGAGGTGGGCCAGCCCGATGATCAGCCGGGCCTGCGCCAGGTCCGGGTTCGCCTTGAGCAACCCTCGGGCCCGGGCGATGGCGTCGTCGTAGCGGCCGCGCTGCAGGAGCAGGTCGGCGAGGTAGAGCTCGATCCCCGGGTTCGGAGTCCCATCCCGCGTGAGAGGCTCGAGGGCGGCGATGGCCGGGTCGTACTGCTGGCTCCGGGCGTGCAGCGTCGCGAGCAGCAGGGCGGCCGGCACATCGCGCGGGTTGTCCTTGAGCACGGCCTGCAGGTGCGAGATGGCTTCGGCGTCCTTGCGGGCGCCGGCCAGCACGCGGGCCAGGCCGATGCGAGCCGGCGCGTAGCCGTCCCTGAGCTTCAGCGCCGCCCGGTACTGCTGCTCGGCCTTGGCGGCCTGCCGGTCCACCTCGTAGAGACGCCCCAGCAGCGTCGCGAGCCGGACGTCGCGCGGGTCGCGGGCGGCGGCTTCCTGCACGAACTTCACCGCCTCGGCCACCCGCTTGTCCCGCACGAGCGTCCAGGCCTTGGCCGAGATCGAGGCGAAGTTGCGAGGATCGACCTTGAGAGCCTCGTCGTACTCCTTGAGGGCCTCCTCGGGGTTCCTTTCCAGGTTGTGAACGTGCCCGAGCGCCAGGTGCCCCGGCACGAAGTTCGGGTCGATGTCCACGGCCCGGGTGTACATCTCCTGGGCCCGGCGGGTGTCGCCGCGCGCCAGGTGGACAGCGCCGAGGAACGCGTGGGCGCTCGGGTTGTTCGGCGCCAGCTTCAGCCCCGTCTCGGCGGACCGGAGGGCCGCGTCCGCCCGGCCCACCAGCAGCTGCGCCCGCCCGACCTGAAGGTGGTAGTCCGGCCACCGCTCGAGCGGGCGCGCCAGCGGTTCGAGCTGCTCGAGGGCCTCGCGGCCGCGGCGGGCATGCACGTAGGCCGTTCCCAGCGCGTAGCGAGCCAGCACGTTGCCGGGCGCCTGCTTCACGACCTCCTGGAACTGCTCGATGGCTTGATCCGGGCGGTTGGCGCCGAGCAGCGCATAGCCGAGGAAGTACCGGGCGGGGGTGACCGAGGGGAAGCGCTGGACGAACGGCCGCAGCAGGTCGACGGCCGCCTCGGGCTTGCCGGTACGGACGTAGAGCTCGCCCAGCGTGACCACGATGCGCGGCGTCCAGGCCGGCCGCGGCAGCGATTCGAGCTCGCGCACGGCCTCGTCCCGCTTCCGGTCGGCGACGAGGAGCCCGGCCAGGGCGAGCCGCACGCGCGGGTTCTCCGGCTCCGCCGCGCGCGCCTCCTGGAGCGTCCGGACCGCCTGCTCGCGCTGCTCGCGCCGGAAGAGCACCGTCGCGAGGCCGACGAGGGCGTCCGCGTACTTCGAGTCGGAGGCGAGGGCCGCCCGGTAGGCCTTTTCCGCCTCTTCCACCCGATTCAGGCGCAGCAGGGCGTCGCCGTGGGCCTTGTGGACCTCCTTCGGGGCGCCCGGCGCCGCCGACGCCTGGGCGAGCAGCTCCAGCGCCTCCTTCGCCTGGCCCTTGCCGACCAGCGCCGCGCCGACCGCATAGAGCCCGCCGACGTTGGCCGGGTCCTGGCGGCGGATGGCCTCGCCCTGCTCCTGGGCCTCGTTCCAGGCCTCGAGCGACAGGAAGACGCGGGCCAGGTCGGAGCGGGCCGCCACGTTACCCCCGTCCAGCTCGACCGCCCGCTGCAGCTCGCGCACGGCGTCGGCATACCACGACTTGGCGGCGTAGGCCCGACCGAGCGCGTGCAGCGCCGGCGTGAACTTCGGGTCGATCTGGAGCGCGTTCTTCAGCTCGATCACGGCCTCGTTGTACTTGCCCTGCGTCAGGTACTGGGAGCCCTTGTCGAGGTACCGCTGCTTCCTGGTGGCGGGGTCCTGGGTGCATGCGGCGGCGACGAGGACGAGCGCGATCAGGGCCGCGGCCCCGGGAACCACGCGGGCCCGCCCGAGAGTCCCGGCTAGTGCGAGCGGCTTACGCGACCTGCCTCGAGTCATACATGGCACCTCGGCGGGCATGCACAGGACCGGCGGGACGCATGACACCGCCTGGATACCGTAGGGCGTGGACCGCGGCGCGTCAAGGCCGATCCTGCTACAATCCGCGACCATGAAATTCCTCTGCCTGGACTGCGACGAGCCCATGAGGCTCCACGGCACCGAAGGGCCGCACGACGGCTCGCTCACCGTCACCTTCCGCTGCCCGACCTGCGGTTTCCGGGTGGCGATGCTGACCAACCCGTTCGAGACTCAGCTGGTTCGGAGCCTCGGGGTGAGCATCGGTCCGCGCCCGAAGCCGGGCGCGCCGTTCGAGCACCTGCGCGCCTCCCTGGCCGGCGCTCGGCCCGATGCGTTTGGAGGTGATCCCGTCGCGGCGCTCTCGGCGGAGCCGGCGGCCGCCGGCGGCGG
>DATLZL010000128.1:0-6386 GCA_035574035.1 Binatia bacterium
GGCCGAGCCGATCGCCTCCTGGTGCATGGCCAGCCAGCCGGCCATGTCCGGGATCTCGGCGACCAGGGTGACGTCGACGTCGGGCAGCCCGGCCGGCGCCGCGTGGAGGTCGGCGACCGTCGCCAGGAGGGCTCCGACCAGCGCCAGCACGAGGACGGCGCGTGTGGAAGCCATGAGGCGCGACCTGCGGCCCGGCATCGCCGGGGCCGGTCGCAAGGACCGCACCAGGCCGGCGCTGGCGCTACCTGTGCGGCCGCGCTGGCGGTGTACGTTCTACGACCGGGAGTCGCCGGCGCCGGGGTGACGCCGGCGTGTCACGCGGGACGCCATCCCGACACGCGCCGGCGCCCTCGCCTCGGACGCTCGCTGCGCGGCCCGTCGACGGCCGGTCGGCCGGGCTCGCGACGCCCGCCGGACGGAGCCGGCTCACGCCAGCGCGCGCTCGAGCACCCGGGCCAGGACCTGGACGCCGTCGAAGTGGGCCTCGGCCAGCGCCCGGGCCAGGCGGCAGTGCCGTTCGTAGTCGGCCTCGGCCGCCGCCAGCGCTCGCACGGCGTCCTCCAGCGTGCGGAAGCGGAACAGGCCTTCGGCGTCGGGCAGGATCCGGCTGGGACCGGTGTGCTGGACGACGGCCGGCTTGCCGCTGGCCAGGTAGCAGAGGGTCCGGTCGCTGACCCACGCGTTCTGCAGCCGCATGCAGGAGGGCTTGGCGCAGCTCCACTCTCCCCGCGACTGCTGAATGTAGGCTCGGTACTGGGCCGGCGTCGCGGTCACCTCTCGCGCGTCCCGGACCCGGAATCCCCGCTCCTGCAGGCGCCGGCGGTCCTCGCCGTCGCCGGCTCCCAGGCAGAGCGCCAGCTCCACCGGGACCGGGACCCGGCGCGGCAGGTCCAGGAAGCCCAGGAACGAGACCGCCTTGTCGTTGTGGTAGGTCGTGCCCTGCCAGGTCACCCATTCACCACCCCACCAGTTCGAGACGGTGGTGTAGGCGGCGCCGGACGGCGCGGGCGTCACCGGCCACGCCGGCAGGAAGACGGGGGGCGGAGTGTAGTGCCAGCGGATGCCGCAGTCGGGAACGAGGGCGCCCGCACGACCGACCGTCTCGCCGATCGTGAAGTAGATGTCGTGCGGAGGCAGTCGCATCTGGCCCCCGGCCAGCCAGATCTGGGTGAGGCCCGGGTCGATGTCGACCAGAACCGAGCGCCGGAAGCCCGCGACGACGGCCGGCACGTCGAGGTAGGCCAGATCGAGCAGGAGGTCGGCGGCGGCGATGGCGTCGCCCGCGGACAGGGCTTCCTCCAGGAGGTCGGACGGGACCGGACGGCCGTCCCCGGCGAGGAGCGCGAGGGCGTCGCTCGCCTCCCAGTCCCGGAGATCGCGGGCGAGCGTGCGCAGGTTTTCCCGGAGCTCGCCGGTGGCGACGCGCGAGGGCGCCACGCGCTCGAGCCAGATCACCCGGCACCCCAGCGCGCGCAGGGCGAGCGCCCAGTTGAGGTAGGCCCAGCGGTGGCCCCCGCCCTCGGCGAAGTGGACAGTGCCGGCCGCCAGGCAGACGGTCACGCTCATGCCCGGGACGCCATCCCTCCGGCTTCTGGAGCACCGGGTGGCGATCCGCGATCAGCCGCCTGTCCCGTCATCATCGCGGCCCCGGTCGCCCGGCCGGACGAACAGGGGCACCAGCAGCGTCTGCGGCACGCCGTCCTTGACCCCGCGGAACACCTCTTCCCGCCCGACTCCGTATCCGACGTTCCGGAAGAGGTCGTGATACGTCCGGACGATGGCGGGATGCCGCAGCGCCTCCCCGGTTTCGTACCGACAGTCGGCTAGCAAGAGGCGCCCCGCCCCTACAGCCGCTCGAGGAACGCCCGGGCCTCGGGCCCCGCGCGGTCCCTGTCCACCGCCATCGCGCGTCGGCCGCGTCCTACGCCAGGCCCACCGTCCGCAGGAGGTCGGCGGCCACCCGGCCCGCCTCGAAGTATTCCCGGGCCAGGGCGCGCGCCGCCCGGGCCTGCCGGGCGTAGTCGGCGTTGATGGCCTCGACCGCCGCCACGGCTTCGTCCAGGGTCGCGAAGGCCCAGAGCCCCCGCCCGGTCGGCAGCCGGTTGGTGAACCCGGTGTCCTGGGCCACGACCGGCTTGCCGGAGGCCAAATAGCAGGCGTCCCGCTCGCTGAACCAGCCGCTGCGCAGGCGGACGTTCTGGTCCTTGGCCACGGTGATCTCGGCCCGCGACCGCTGGATGTAGCGCCGGTAGGCTCCGAACACGTCCAGCGAGAAGCGGATCGGTGAGACGACCCGCCAGCCGTGCCGCTCGAGCCGCGTCCGGTCGGCCGGGTCGTCGACGTTGAGCGCCAGCTCGAAGCGCTGTCGCGTCCGCCGGGGCAGGTCGAGGATCTTCTCCCACTCCCAATGCTTGCTCCACCGGTAGACCTCGCCCTGGTACTCGACGTCCTTGCCCTCCTGCCGGTAGTTGCCGATGGTGGTGAAGAAGCGCGCCCGGGGGGTGAACGCCATCGGCCACAGATCCAGGTCGATGGGCTGCCGCGTCGTCCGGTAGGTGAGCCCGCCGAGCGGCACCCCGCAGTCCGGCGCGCCGTAGTTCTCCCCGTAGGTGACCAGGATGTCGTGGAGGCCGAAGGCCCAGCGGGTATGCTCGTCCCCGTTCGCCAGTCGGAGCTCGGCCGTCACCGGGTCGGTCTCGATGTACACGCGGAGCGGCGCCGCCAGGTGCTCCTCGCGCAGGTCGGTGGCACCGGTGATGTTGAGCAGCGCGTCGCAGGAGCGGTAGAGCGCGTCCAGCGCCGCCGGGTCGAGGCCCCAGCAGGCGCCGGCTCGGGTCGAGATCCGCACCGCCCAGCGGTCGCCGAGACCCAGTCGGGTCAGGCACGTGGCCACGTGGCGCACCGCGTACCGGCCGTCGTCGGTGAGCGTGTCCTGCTCGGGGTCGTACGGCCACGTCAGGTGATCCTCGACGTACCACACCTCGTGACCCAGCCGCTGGAAGCCGCGGAGCCAGTTGAGGAACAGCCAGGTCTGCCCGCCGAAGGGACAGGCCCCCATGCTGCCGAGCACGACGAGCCGGAGCGGCCGCTTCACGGCGCTGCCACCTGGGCCCGGAGGGCCGTGAACGAGACGAGCCGGATGCCCAGCCGATCGAGCGCCTGCCGCACGCCCGGGTCGCACAGGGCGGCCCGCTCGGCCGTCCGCTCGGCCCGGTACATCGTGTCGAGGTCGTCGGCGTAGCCGGGATGGCAGCCCAGCTCGGTGATCCCCGGCGGCAGCCCGCTCAGCGTGCGCAGCAGCGCTCCCGGCGTGGTCGCTTCGGGAACCGCACGGCCATCGGGCGTCTGGCCGTAGAAGGCCCCCGTGTACCGGATGCGCCGGCAGGCGCCGCGGAGCGGCACACCGAGCCGGGCCGCCATGGCGGCGAGCGCCGACCGCACCGGCTCCAGGCGGTGTCGGTGCTGGTGGGAGTCGAGGTGGGTGGGGTCGGCGCCCATGAGGCGCCGGAAGGTCTCGAGCTGGCGGCCGGTGGCCCAGCGCTCCCTCATCAGCGCTCAGACGACCCCGGCGCGCTCCAGCAGGCTGCGGAGCACCTTCTCGGCGTCGAAGTACTCGGCCGCGATCTCGCGGGCCCGGCGGCGGTGCCGGTCGTAGTCGCCCTCCACCGCCGCCATCGCCTGCTCCGCCTCGGCGGCCGAGGTGAAGGCGAGGAGCCCCTCCCCGGTGGGCAGCACGTCACCGAAGCCCGTGTCGCGGACGACCGCCGGCCGGCCGCTGGCCAGGTAGCACTGGGTGCGGTCACTGAACCACCCGCTGCGCGTCTCCACGTACATCGCCTTGGCGAACCCCAGCTCTCCGCGGGACCGCTGGATGAACTCCCGGTAGCGGTCGGCGTCGCGGGTCGCGGTCACGGCGTCGGTGGTCCGCCAGCCGCGCGCCTGCAGCAGCTCGACGGGCGCGTTGCCGGCCACCGCGACCAGCACGGGCTGCGGGCTGCGGCGGGGCAGGTCCAGCATCCGGAGGATGTCGCCGGCCTTGCCGCGGCTCAGTCCCATGTTGTCGATGCGCCAGCTGAGCACCGTCGTCCACGGCGCGCCGGCCGGGGGGCGGACCACCGGCCACTCATCGAGCACCAGCGGCTGGATGGTCGGCTGCCAGTGGAAGGGCGTGGCGGCGATGGAGCAGCGCGGGGTGCCGATGTTCAGGGCGAAAGTGAAGAGGGCCCGCTGGGCGGCGAAGAAGTCGCGGTACCACGGGGCCGTCGTGGTGGCGATCGCCTGCTGGGTGAAGCCCGGGTCGGTGTCGATGAAGATCTTGACGGGCCGGTCGTACTCGGGCCGGGCGATCCAGCAGCCGCCCGAGAGGTTCACCAGCGCGTCCGCCTCTCGGCACACCTCCACCACCCGGGCGCGGGGCTGACCGTGGTAGCGGCCGCGGTAGTCCACGTAGGTCCACGCCTGCTCGAGCCCCACGCGGGCCAGGTGGCGGCCGAGGTAACGGACGGCGTAGGACGGATCCTTGGAGATCCCGTTCACGATGGGGTCGAAGCCGCACTCGCCGGTGTCTTCGAGGTAGAAGACCTCGTAGCCCAGGCGCTGAAAGCCGATGAGGTAGTGCAGCGCGCACCACGTGACACCGCCGACCGGATACCGGCCGACGATGCCGGCCAGGATCAGCCGCCGGCGACGCATCGAGACGGCGCGGCGGGGCGTGGCACCCAGGCCGACCGGCGCGGCCCGCCGCCCGTGCCTCACGCCTCCGAGGACACGGCGACGCCGCCGCCCGGCCACCCGCCGGGTTCCGCCTGCTGCCGGTGGAGCCGGGCATAGAGGCCGTCGCGCGCCAGGAGCTCGGCCGGCGGCCCCGCCTCGGCGATCTCCCCGTGATCGAGGACCAGCAGCCAGTCGGCGTGACGGATGGTGGACAGCCGGTGGGCGATGGTGAACGTGGTCCGCCCCCGCATCAGCCGGCGCAGCGCGTCGACGACGAGCGCCTCGGTCCGGGCGTCCAGCGCCGAGGTCGGCTCGTCCAGGATCAGGATCGGCGCGTCCTTGAGGAAGGCGCGGGCGATGGCCAGGCGCTGCTTCTCGCCGCCGGAGAGTGTCATGCCGCGCTCGCCGACCAGGGTGTCGTAGCCCTCGGGAAGGGCGGCGATGAACTCGTCGGCGTTGGCGGCGCGGGCGGCGGCGCGGATCTCGTCGAACGCGGCCTCCGGCCGTCCGTAGGCGATGTTCTCCCGGATGGTGGTCGAGAACAGGACCGGGTCCTGGAGCACGATGGCGAACTGGCGGCGCAGGTCGGCCAGCCGGTAGTCGCGGATGTCGACGCCGTCGAGCAGGATCTCGCCGTGGATAGGGTCGTAGAACCGGGTCAGTAGGCTGACCAGCGTCGTCTTGCCGGCCCCGGTCGGGCCCACGACGCCGACCCGGGTGCCCGGCCGGACGTTGAACGAGACATCGCGCAGCACCGGGTGCGACCCGTAGCCGAAGGTGACATGACGGAACTCGACGGCGCCGGTGGCGCGCTTGAGGGGCCGGGCGTGGAGCCGCTCCTTGACCTCCGGCACCTGGTCGAGCAGCTCCAGAGCCCGCCGGACGCCGGCCATCGAGTCCTGCAGGCTGGCCACCTGGTGGCTGATCGTCTCCAGGGGCCGGTAGAGCTGGGCAAGGTAGGCGAGCACGGCCAGCAGCGCCCCCAGCGACAGCGTCCCGGCCAGCACGTTGCGGGCGCCGATGAACAGCACGACGGCGGCGCCGATGGCGGTGGTGAGGTTGACGGCCAGGCCGAACCCGCCTTCGAGGACCGACAGCCGCACCCGGGCCCGCATCCCGGCCGCCGACCGCTCCAGGAAGCGCTGCTGCTCGCTCTCCTCCCGCCCAAAGGCCTTCACCACCCGGAGCGCGCCGAGCACTTCCTGGATGACGCCCAGAGCGCCGGTCTCGAGCTCCTTCACGTGGTGATACCGGTGGCGGGTGTGCTGGTCGTAGGCGCGGGAGAGGAGGAACAGCACCGGCGCCACCGTCAGCGCCACCAGCGCCAGCGGGAGGTCGATCCAGGCGATGACCGACACCATGCCGACCAGCATCGCCGCCGCGGCCACGAACGGGATCAGCCCGTCGATGGTGAGCCACTGGATGCTCGGCGCGTCCCACTGAATGCGGTAGATCGAGTCGGCGGTGCCGCGACGGTCGTGGAAGGCGAGGGAGAGCCGCTGGGCGTGGCGGAACAGCTGGGTCCGGAAGGCCAGCGTCACACCCTCCCCTGCCCGGGCCCGCAGCACGTACCAGCCGAGCTCCCGGAGCTGCAGGAGCAGGAGGACCGCCACCTGCATCGCGGCCACCGCGCCGAGCAGCGCCAGCCGCGACTGCTCCACGGCCGCCGGCAG
>DATLZL010000129.1:0-2935 GCA_035574035.1 Binatia bacterium
GGGCCTGGCGCACGTGCGCGAGCGCGAGCCGGCCCTGGCCCTCTCGGCCCTGCAGGAAGCCGTGAGCCTGGACGATTCGGTGGCCGCGTACTGGAACGCCCTCGGCTGGCTGTATCTCCAGCTCGGGCGGATCGAGGAGGCGCGGCTGCGGTTCCAGAAAGCGGTCGAGCTGGACCCCAACTTCGCCGAGGCCCACATGAACCTGGGTGTGGCGCTGGCGGAGGCCGGCCGGTGGGAGGAGGCCGTCCCCGCCTACCGCCGGGCCCTGGCCCTGCCCACGCTGGCCACCCCGCACGTCGCCTACCAGAACCTGGGCCTCGCCCTCTACCACCTCAAGCGCTACCGGGAGGCGGAGGAGGCCTTGCGGGTGGCGCTCCGGCTGGACCCCCAGATGAGCGCCGCCTACTACAATTTGGGGCTGGTCCTGGCCGCCCAGAACCGTCGCGACGAGGCCCGGGCTTCCTTCCGCCGCGCGGTCGAACTGGCCCCACAATCCCCGTTCGGCCAGGCGGCTGCTGAGCGGCTCAAGGCCATGGGCGAGGGCTCCCGGACCCCGGGCGGAGGCTGATACTCAACAAGAGGGCAGTGGGTCGGCCGTAAGACCTCGCCGCCGCCCGGCTCGAAGAGTTGTCCTGACTGCCCTGACCGTGCCGGCCTGGCAGCGCCGGGCTCGGGCGCCAAACCTCTTGACGTTTCTGAGGCGTCCGGGCTACAAATGGCGCCGCTGTCCTAGTGCGCGCAGGGGTTGTCGTTGGGCCCGCGGTACCCGTTCCAAGGGTTGGCTGAGCAGTTCACCTACCACATGAGGAGGCGGTATGAGGAAGTTACTTTCCCTCGTCGCCGCCGTGGTCGTCCTCCTCGGACTGGTCGTGTCCGACGCCTTGGCCCAGGCGCCGGCTGCCCCGGCCCCGAAGGTGACGATCAACGGTCTGGTCGACAACGTCACGTCGTGGACGAAGAACCTCAGCGTCGTCGACCTGAACGCGGCTCGTCCCGGTGACAGCGAGTGGTACGCCCGGACCCGCGTGCGGCCGGACATCACGGCCGAGCTCGGGACCACCAAGTTCGTGCTCGGTCTCGAGATCGACCACACCTGGGGTCAGACGGGTAGCACGGACACCAACGTGTGTCTGAACTCCGGGGCGTCGGCCTGCTCGACCTCCGGCAACTTCCAGCGGTTCGGCACGACCCACGGCCTGGACCTGAACACCGACGTCCAGGGGATCATCGAGCTCAAGTGGGCCTACACCGAGTTCGATGTGCCGTGGATCTCGGGCGCCCGGCTCCGCCTCGGCGCCCAGCCGTGGGCGGTCACCTACAAGACGTCCGTCCTGGCCGGCGGTGACTTCCCCGGCGCGCACTTCACCTGGGGCATCACCCCCGGCATCCGGCTGAACCTGACCTACGCCCAGGTCGAGGAGGAGTCCACCGGTCCCCGTGACGGCTTCGGCCGCGGCGAGGACTGGGCGTTCATCGGCAGCGTGGAGATCAGCCCCTTCAAGGGCCTCGACATCCGGCCGATCTACGCCTACTTCAAGGCCGACGGCACGACCTCCGGCGCCGCCCGCCAGGGCCGCGGCGGCGTGTCGAACGCGGCCGCGTTCTTCCCGTCCAACGCCTTCCAGGAAACGCGCCACACCTTGGGCGTGGACGCGCGGTGGAAGGTGGGGCCGTTCTCGCTCGAGCCGACGGTGTTCTACCAGTTCGGCGAGCGGGACATCCTCGTTCCCGCGGGGTTCCCCAACGCCGGCACGAAGCGGAGCCAGGACATGAGCGCCTGGTTCCTCGACGTGCGGGGCGGCTGGCAGGCCGGGCCGCTCCTCCTCGAGGCCGCCGTCATCTACACGACGGGTAACAAGGCCACCGAGGACGTGCGGAACGCCAACACCGAGGTCAACTTCTTCCAGCCGATCAGCACCGACACCTCGTACTACACAGGCTGGGCGGAGATCTGGGCCCTCGGTATCGACTACTTCAACATCCTCTACGCGCAGGCCGCGGGTCTCAACCCCGGCGTGGCCATCGGCTACGACAAGTACGGTCTCTTCCGGCTCGGCGCCCGGGCCAGCTACGCCCTGACGCCGGCCTTCACGCTCCGGGCGGCGGTCAACGCCAACTGGACGGCCGAGAAGGTGGACACCGACGGCGCGATCACGGCCGCGGCCGGTATCACGCCCTCGGCCACCTCGCCCGGAGGGGACGAGCGGTACCTCGGCACCGAGGTCAACCTCGGCTTCACCTACCGGTTCGCTCCGGGCATCGCCTTCGACATGGTCGGTTCGTACATGTTCGCGGGCGACGCGCTCGGTGCCGCGTCGGCGACCAACTCGAACACGGGGGTCGTCTCCACGACGGCGAAGAATCCGAAGGACATCCAGGCCATCACGGCCCGGGTGCGCTACACCTTCTAGTCCTCGTCGGTTCCTCTGCAGTCCGCGGGGCCCGGGTTCTCCCGGGCCCCGCACCTTTTCGGGACCCCCCTCGACTCCCGGTGGGGCGGCGCCTCTCCGTCCGAGTTGGCGGCTGCTCCTCGGCACGATAGACTCGGGGCGGCGGCAGCGCGATGAGACCGGTCGGCGCGACGTACCGGTTCACGGTCGACGAGTTCCACCGCATGGCGGCGGCGGGCGTCTTCGCCGAAGACGACCGCGTCGAGCTCCTCGAGGGTGAGGTGACGGTCATGACCCCGATCGGCCACCGTCATGCCGCCGTCGTCGACCACCTCAACGAGCGCCTGGGCGAGGCTCTCCGCGGCCGCGTCCTCATCCGGGTGCAGGGTCCGGTGCGCCTGGGTACCCGCAGCGAGCCACAGCCGGACATCGCGCTGCTCCGGCGGTCGGCGGACTACTACCGTAGCGGCCACCCTGTCGCCGGCGACGTGTTCCTGATCATCGAGGTCGCCGACACCGCCGTCGAGTACGACCGGGCGAAGGTC